>JAZBOI010000322.1:0-3413 GCA_036351095.1 Bacteroidales bacterium
ACTTATCAGCGGAAGATCGTATATATAGTTATTATTTCCCCTCTTAATCATTTCGGTGCGACTCATATCATTGCTGAAGGGTATGCCCAGATAGCTGTCAAAGCCATGCTGCAGTGGCAAAAATGTCTCCTGGTGCCCGAGATGCCATTTACCGAAGATGGCTGTAGCATAGTCTTTTTCCTTCAGCAGCTCGGGCAGCAGTTCCTCGCCGGCATTGATACCGTGCTCTGAATCAGGGAATAAAACATGCTCATGCAGTGACAGGCGCTTGGGATAACAGGCTGTCAGCAGGGCTGCCCTCGAAGGAGTGCACACGCAGGCAGGTATATAGAAATTTGTCAGCCTGGCCCCTTCGCTTGCCATCCTGTCAAGTCGCGGAGTGGATATCGAAGGATTGCCATTCATTGTTAAATCTCCATATCCCATATCATCGGCATAGATAATGATGAAATTGGGCAGACGCTCACCGTCAATATTATCACATGCACTGAAAAAAATTGCAGTACAAAAAAACAGGGCTATTAATAAATATCTCATGGAGGTGGCTTTTTATTATAAATATACGAAACTTATCTGCTTTATTGACGTCGTCCATTAGCCGGGAAACAACTTTAAATTCCACTCATCTTCATTTTTCCCAATAATGATTTATATTCGCTAAAAGAAACTTTACAACACAATAATGAATATCTGCTTTATAATCAACCCCTGGGAGAAACTTGACCCGGAAGACGATTCAACGCTGAGGCTGATACATGAATCGGTCATACGCGGACATAATACAGGGATACTCTATCCACATAACCTCACCATCAGGGAGTCGCAGACAATGGGCTTCGTGCGCAAGATAAAGAAACAGGATAAATACCCTTCATCCATGCCTGCCTTCCACAGGAAGATCGAGTTCAGGGAGCAACTGCTGCCCCTCTCGGGTTTCGATGTGATCTTTGCCAGGAACAACCCGCCCATCGACCCAGTGATGCTTAACTTCCTCGGCTCGGTGAAGGATGACACTTTTATTATTAACGATATCGATGGCCTGCGAAAGGCCAACAATAAGCTCTACCCGGCATCCTTCCATGATAACGAGATCATCCCTGTGACCTATGTCTCCAAGAGCAAGACAGTGCTTAAAAAAGCCATCCTCGAATCACCAAAGGACAGGATGATACTCAAGCCACTGGCCGGATATGGCGGGAGGGGAGTGATAGTGCTGGAGAAATCGGCCCTACATAATATCAATTCACTTCTCGATTTTTATATCTCGGGCACCAAGGAAGGGAATTATGTTATCCTCCAGGAATTTATTGAAGGGGCCGAAGAGGGGGATGTGCGTGTGCTCATGCTTAACGGCCAGCCGCTGGGGGCCTACCGCAGGATACCTGCCGGCGACGATATAAGATCCAATATAAAGGCAGGCGGATCGGCCCGTAAGCACAGCCTGACAAAGCAGGAAAAGATCATATGTAAAAGGATAGGGCCCAAGCTGGTGGCTGACGGCCTCTATTTCGTGGGGCTGGATATTATCAATGGCAAGCTTATAGAGATCAACGTGTGCAGTCCCGGCGGTATAACACGTATCAACGCCTTTAACCGTACCCGTCTTCAGAAGAAGGTGATCGATTTTCTGGAGGAGGTCATATCTGCCAGGGAGACGGCCATTGAAAGGAAAAAGCACTTTAAGCGGATGATAGATGAAGCCTGATTTGAGCGTTGATGCGATAATCGCGAAGATAGAGGCACAGCAGACCTTCGAAACACTGTCGGCCTGCGGCTCTTACTATGTCAGGACAGAGGAATATGTTCCCTTTGTGTGCTTCGCCATACATGACGGCCACAGGCTGAGGCCCGGGCTGAAAGAGAAATGCCTTCTGAGCGACCATGAACGTTGGCAGGAGGAAGATCCGCATACACACGATATGATATCTTCACTGCCGGTGGTAATATCGGCAGTCGACTCCAGGTATGAATACGACCTTAACAGGGATGCCTCACATGCCCTCTATGAGAGTGCATGGGGCAAAAAGGTGTGGAAAGAAGAACTCACAGAGGAGGAGAAAGAGATCAGCCTGAAGAAGCATGCCGACTTCTACCGCATAGTGGACAGCCTGCTGTCAGTGCTCGAGAAAAAATTCGGTTCGGCCCTGGTTTTTGATATACACTCCTTCAATTACCACAGAATAAGGGAAGATGCCCCCGTGTTTAACCTTGGTACGGAGTTGCTGAAAAATCCCTCCCACAGGAAATATATCGATCACTGGCTTTCACGCCTCAAAAAATTCAGGCTGCCCAATATTGATGTGACGGTTGCCGAGAATGATGTCTTTGCCGGCAAAGGCTACCTGCTTGCCAGGATAACATCGCGATTCAAAAATACACTTGTCCTTGCCACCGAGATAAAGAAGATCTACTGTGATGAGGAGAGCGGTGAGACCTATCCCCTCATTATTGAAAAGATGGCTGCACAGTTCAAGGATGCCATACTCGAAACCTCGGCCTACTTCACCCGGCATAATACAAGCATGGTGTTCCACAAGAACAATAAACTGCTGTCGTCCTTACCGGAAAAGGAGCTCCTTAAGGTCGACAGGCGCCTTTTCAGGGTGGCCCGAACCTTCGAGATACTTAACTATGTTAACCCGGTAAATATCGACCAGGCACGGAAGGATTTTTTCAGGTCGAAATACAAGCGCAATCCCTCATTCAAGTATAAGCAGCTGGCGATCAATCCCTTCGACTTCAAGAGGGAGCTGTACAGCATCCCCGTGGAGGACATACATGATGTAGCGGTGCGCAAGCTCTACCAGGATGTGATCGATTCCTATGCCGATAAGGTTGATATCATAGCATCCATAGGCACCGGGCGCTTCCTCTACAACTCGCTGCGCTATTTCGGTGAGCCGGGGCCAGACGATATTGATAATGCACGTTATATAATGCATTGCTCGGGCAGTGCCGATGAGCCTGAAGTACTCAACCTCGACTCAGCTGCGGTGGCTGAATATTTCAGGAGTGAGATAAGGAAATATGGCTTTGAATGCCGCATCGAGATCACCCGTAACATAATAGCCAAGGTGCTCATCCTCAACACCCGCAAGACAATAAGGATAAGGAAGGATGCCATGTTCTCCGGTAAATCACTGCATGCCCTCACCGAGCACGAGGTGGGTGTGCACATGCTCACCACCATCAATGCCAGGCAGCACCCACTTAACATCTTCAGGCTGGGAACACCGGTCAATACCCATACACAGGAGGGGCTGGCAGTGCTGAGCGAGTACCTCTCCGGTAACATGAGCGTCAAGAGGCTGCAGATACTGGCCCTGCGTGTGCTGGTTATCGATATGATGCTCAGTGGTTACGATTTCAGCCGTACCTTCCATGCCGTGATGGATATGGCCGGTATGAGTGAG
>JAZBOI010000323.1:0-3438 GCA_036351095.1 Bacteroidales bacterium
ACTAAAGCTGATTTCTTATTACAATGCATTCTTTTGTTTTAATTGTTTAATTTTATCATCGTTCAGCTATTGCATCCATCAGATCGAATGCGGCGACTTACAGGGATCTTGCTCCCGGCAGTTGACTGAAAGGAAAAACATGTGACTGGAAAACCATGACAACTCAGAAGGGACTAATTATCAGGAAAATCATTCATCTATCATTAGGTCTGCTTATATTGATACTTAGTTTTGTCCTGGAAAGGAATGTTCTGTTGTACCTGGTTATAGCCGGTACAATATTCTCATTTTTGACTTTCAATTATAAGAAGTTTTATCTTTTGCATAAAACAGCAGACAATAGCCTGGGCACCCTCTATTACCCGCTTGGTATATTATCCTCTTATTTGATTTTGTATAACCTGCCACTGTATTATTTTCAGTCATCTCTGATGCTGCTCTCCTTTTCCGATACGCTGGCAAATTTTGTTGGTCATATACAGAAGGGCAACAGCTGGGTCCGTACCTTCCATGACAGGAAAAGTATCTACGGGATTATTGCCTACATACTGTCTGCCATCCTGATCCTCTTTCTTTTCTTACCCTCTTTTTTGACTTCGGATATCCCATATATGCTTTTTGTTTTGCTGTGGGCAGTTATTCTTGAAACAGCATCAATGCGTGGTTCGGATAATTTCACTATTCCCGCAGGGCTTGCCCTCTTTTTCCTTCTTTCTCATCATTATGATCTTGATTATCTTTATCTGTCCATAATCCTCGTTGCCCTGGCACCGGCGGGCTTTTTCCTGTTTAAATTAAATATTCTGACACGCCGGGGAAGCTTTCTCGCCTTTTTACTTGGTTTTTACCTGGCAGGTATCGCAGGCTGGCCTTTTTTGATGCCTGTCCTGCTCTTCTTCCTGAGCTCCGCAGCTTTTACGAAATTGCGGCATGTGGTGAGAGGCGCCGGGGATAAATCCATAGCACGCAATGCCTGGCAGGTCATTGCCAATATAATATGGGCATTCACCGGCTCTGTCCTCTTTTTAATAACACAGGATGAAATATTTATACTATTCTTTATCGCTTTTGTGGCTGCGGTAACGGCTGATACCTGGGCCAGTGAAATCGGACCGCTGTTTAACAAAAGATGCTTTTCCCTGGCGACAATGGGAAGCGTACCTGCCGGGACAAACGGGGGTATCTCTTTCTCCGGCACTATGGCCGCACTGGCCGGTGCAACTATTATCTCTTCCTTATCCTGGCATGTCTTTTTTGGCTCCTGGCGATGGGATATTATAGCAATCCTTAGTGCCTCAGCGTTTTTAGCCTGCTTTGTGGATTCCCTGCTTGGTACCTTTGTCGAGGATAAGCTGCTTCGACTGGATTATTTTAACAAAGAAAAAACATCAGAATCCATTACTCCCAATGACCTGGTGAATATGGCCGGTTCTCTTACTGCCTTCGTTTTTTTTCTTTTACTGTCATGGATTTTCTAAAAAACACCGACCAGGTTCAGCGCTTACAAAAAAATATATATAAGGAAGCCGGTTATAAGCAATAGGGAAAAGGCCATATGTGTAAGCACCGTTAGTTTTGCACCTTTTTTCAGGATGTCAGGCCTGTCATGATTTTTGTAAATAATACCTGCAGCTTCAGGGAAGATTAAAATGTAAGGGATAAGGGCAAAAAGGAAAAGCCATGAATGGCCGGGGAAGAAGACGAACAATAAAATTACATTGGCTATTATTGCTGCCTGCACCAGGAGATAAATTACAGATGTAAACCTGGTACCCATACGTGATGCCACACCGTGCTTACCCCCGGCACGATCTGCGTCCAGGTCAATCATCTGGCCTGCCAGTAAGATTGATGAGGTGCTCAGCCCGGTAACAGGCATCAATAGCCAGACCAGGGGATGCAATCCAATGTTTTGACTGACTGAGGCTATCATTATGGCCATCGGGCCAAAAGCGAACCAGACAGATATTTCGCCCCAACCCCTGTAAGACAGCTTAATGGGTGGTGCCGTATAGTATTTGCTGAAAAAGGCTGACAGCAGGTAGAGTCCCCACAGGTAGGGCCACAGGGTTTTATCTATAAGTGGCATAAGAGCTATTGTCCCAAGAAATGCAATTACCAGTCCGCTGCGGGCAAGGAAAAACATCCTGCCCATCAGTTCGGGCTTATCGAGTAAAACACCTGAACCTCCGCTGGCTTCATTGCGGTGCACGTTCACCTTGTCTGTTCCCTGTATGGTATCATAAATGTCGTTATACACATTGGTGGCTACATGCAAGCCAATACCGACAATCAGCACAATAAGAAAATTGACCAGCTCCAGCTTACCGTTCAGATGAACAGCCAGCAGTGTTCCCAAAATTATGGGAGCGATGATAGAGCTCAAAAAATGGACCCTTATCATTTTACCAATTCCCGGGTTCTCTTTCATAAGCTGCTTCCTTTTTACATTAATTCTTGTTTTTTTAAATTTAGTCTAAAATTGTAAGATATTAAAAAGATTTTCGTTCAGGTATGGCCAGGCCCGGGTATGACCCGGTGATGCTGCATGACGAATCTTTAGTCACCATAATATTACCGGGCTTTGCTTTTCCATCACTTTGAGTAATTTAAGTTCCCTTATTTATTCAGTGTTACAATCTGTGTGAGCAATGTTAATAACTTAGTCGGATAACTTTCCCGGAATTGCTAATAACACACTAAAATTGTATACAAAACGTTTGCAATTACAGAAAAGATCGAGTAAGTTTGTTACTCAAAGACTAAAACCTCAAACCTGTTGCCCGGGGGCTGAAGCCTATGATAAACTCCCTGATAACCTCACAGACAAGGATTAAGCTGCTTCTGAAATTTTTCCTCAACAGCAGTACCAGGGCCCACCTGCGCGGACTCGAATCGGAGTTTGGTGATTCAAGCAATGGTATCAGGATAGAGCTTAACAGGATGGAAGAGGCCGACCTCCTCCATTCAATACGCGAGGGCAACAAGAAGCTTTACTACGCCAATAAGAAACATCCTCTTTTCAGCGATATACATAATATCATTATCAAGGAGACGGGAATAGACCGCGTCATTGAGAAAGTAATACATCGCCTGGGTGAGCTGGAATGCATTTACCTGACAGGCGATTTTGCACATGGAAGGGACAGCCATATCATCGACCTTATATTGGTCGGGAATGGTATCGACAGGGAATACCTTACCCGTAAAGTGCAGCAGGCCGAAGAGCTTGTAGACCGCAAGGTGAGGTATATTATACTTGAATCAGACGAGGCAGATGAATACCTGCTTAAATATAAGCCGGGAGATCTGCTTCCTATCTGGAATTGTGAAGATGAATAATATGAGCGGGAATACAATACATAAAAGCAGGGAAATAAATGGATACAGTGGATCCGGTGCTAACACTGTCCCCGCTTCCTGGTATGCCATATACAC
>JAZBOI010000324.1:0-5059 GCA_036351095.1 Bacteroidales bacterium
TATTTCCTTTGATTATTTTAAGCAGAAAATAAGCGACAGTGAAGTGGGATCATCTGCGATGCCCCATAAGGTTAATCCCATAGACTTCGAGAATGCCGAAGGAAATCTTGGCATGTCAACTGCTATTCTCGGTCACTTCTCGGAAAAACTGCCGGTATCAAGGTTGCAGCGCGACCTTTCTGATTCGACAGTGCTGAGAAATACAGGCGTCCCTTTTGCCCACACTCAGATAGCCATCCTTTCAATAATCAAGGGACTGGGTAAACTGATCGTCAATAATGATACCATCAACCTCGATCTCAATGATAACTGGGCGGTTATTGCCGAGGCCATCCAGACAATACTCAGGAGGGAGGGCTATCCCAAACCATATGAAGCACTTAAGAAACTGACGCGCACAAATAAAAAAATCACCCGTGAAGCCCTGGTGAAATTCATTGATGATCTGGACCTTAAAGACGGGGTGAAGAAGGAGTTAAAAGAAATCACACCCTTTAATTATACAGGAAAGTAAAAGAAACAGTATGAAGAGATTCAGGGTCCTTTTATCGTTCATAAAGCCCTACAAATGGTTTGCCGGTCAGAATGTCCTGTTTAATATGCTGGCTGCTGTTTTTTCCTTATTCACCTTCAGTCTTATAAGCCCTTTCCTGAAAATATTGTTCGGGGTGGTGCCGGAAACACCGCATCCCGGCCAGTTTGAAATGACAAAAGACTGGCTTACAGATATTATTAATTATTATATAGGTCACTACATTGAAAGGGCAGGTCCCGGCGCTGCTCTTATCGGTGTGTGCCTGCTGGTGATCAGCGCAAGCCTTTTCAGGAATATCTTTGTCTTTGCGGCAAACAATGCCCTTGCCTACCTTCGATCCTATACCGTCAGGGATATGCGTAAAAGGCTTTATGACAAAGTATTGCGTCTGCCGGTTTCCTATTTCACAGAGTCCCGCAAGGGGGATATTATGACCCGTATCTCAAATGACGTTGAGGAAATACAGGTGTCTATTATGGGATCACTCATTATGCTTATGAGGGATCCCGTGACAATAGTTATTTTCCTGGTTTTTTTGTTTATAATAAGCTTCAAGCTTACACTCTTTGCTCTTTTGCTGATGCCTCTCAGCGGCTGGATAATAGGAAGAATAGGCAGGAACCTGCGTGCAAAATCCTTTAAGGGACAGGAGAAGCTTGGAAAATTATTGTCTGTTGTTGAAGAAACACTGGGAGGCTTAAGGATAATAAAGGCTTTCAATGCTGAAAAGGAAATGCAGAACAGTTTTTCCGGGATTAACGAATTCTTCACAAAAATTTACAGGAGGGTCCTGCGTAAACGTTACCTGGCATCACCTGTCAGTGAATTCCTTGCAACAATATCGCTGATGATGGTGATGTATTTCGGGGGTGTACTGGTACTGAAAGGCTCAACGGAAATGACATCCGACCAGTTGATTGTCTTCCTGGTTGTTTTTTCCCAGTTGATACCTCCTGCAAAAAACATAACAACATCATACTTCAATGTCCAGAAAGGTATGGCATCGCTCGAGCGACTGGAATATATACTGGATGCGGAAGAGAAGATCACGGAGAAGAAAGATGCCGTATCCGTCAGTTCATTTAAGCAGGTGATAAGCTATGAGAATGTCAGTTTTGCCTATACCAGGGACCTTGTCATCAAAGATGTGTCCTTCACGGTGCGTAAGGGCCAGACGCTGGCTATTGTAGGTAAGTCGGGATCAGGTAAATCAACACTGGTTGATCTCCTGCCACGATTTATGGACGTGGATAAGGGGAGTATAAGTATTGATGGGATTGACATACGTGATATGAAGCTTTATGATCTCAGGGCTTTGATGGGTATAGTGAGCCAGAATGCCATTCTCTTTAATGACAGTTTCAAAAAGAATATAGCCTTCGGTTCGGACAATGATTCTCTTGATGATATTAAAAGAGCGGCACGCGTGGCAAATGCCCATGAATTCATTATGGAAACACCCGGTGCTTACGATCATAATGTGGGCGAAGGAGGAAATAAACTCAGCGGTGGTCAGCGACAGCGTATAAGCATAGCCCGGGCCGTTCATGCCAATCCGCCCATCCTGATACTCGATGAAGCCACTTCAGCTCTTGATACGGAATCAGAAAGGCTGGTACAGGATGCTATTGAGAACCTGATGAAAAACAGGACGTCCATTGTGATTGCCCACAGGCTTTCCACGGTGCGCAGGGCAGATGTTATAATTGTTATTGATGAGGGACGTATAGTGGAGCGCGGATCGCATGAAGAGCTGCTGAGGAATGAACGTGGTTTGTATACAAAATTGTATAATATGCAGATGATGGAATAAGAGGTGCACCAATCCTGCACTTATTGCTTAAGGGAAATAAAAAAGGTACTATCATGGAAAACAAAGTCACAGAACAGTTTATCAGCCTGTCACTCAATCCCGAATCAGGACGCTACCTGGTGCTCGGTAATTATCTCACTTACGGTATTATTGGTGCTTTGCTTATGGACCTGAGCCTTGCCGGTAAGATTATCATAGAGGGAAATAAGGTAATGATAGCCAGGGATAATTCAATGACCGGTATCCCGGCCTGTGACAGGATGCTGAAAAGCATCTCGGAATCAGGTAAAGAGCGCAAAATACAGGTATGGGTGAGACGCCTGGGAAGCAGATCAGCCTGGTACCGGAAGGAGATGCAGAAATATTTTGTAAAAAGCGGCATCCTTAAGGAGGAAAAGAAGCGATTCCTGTTCATTCCTTACAGGCTCCATTATGTTGCAACACCCGGGGTAAGAAAGAATCTCATCCTGAGGTATAAAGATATTATCCTTTATAAAAAGCAGCCTGAAGAGCATGAAATAATGCTTATGGGCCTGATGTACGCATGCAGGATGCACAGGATACTTACAAAGGGTGGTCCGGAAAGAAGAAAGATAAGGAAGAGGCTGGTGGAGATAGTAAAGGACAATGAATTTGCTTCAGGAATAAATAAAGCGATAATTGAAATGCAGGCAGCCATAGCAGGTGCAATAGCTGCCACGGCAGCAATGTCGGCAGCCACATCGGCATCCGGTAATTGAAGCAGGCCTGTAGTTCCAGGCAGCAGAGACTTTCAGACCATGGATGGTGATTTATTAATAAAAATTCCTATTGATGAAATACAGGACTGAAAAAGATGCCCT
Source organism: Bacteroidales bacterium (assembly GCA_036351095.1). Taxonomy (GTDB): domain Bacteria; phylum Bacteroidota; class Bacteroidia; order Bacteroidales; family VadinHA17; genus UBA9300. The sequence continues at coordinate 3,191 of JAZBOI010000324.1, forward strand.
TGGCCCGGTGAAGGTTCCTGTTGATGCCCTGTACGGGGCGCAGACACAGCGAGCATCAGAGAATTTCCGTATTAGCAGCATCAGGCTGCAGAATGATTTTATCAGGGCCCTTGCAATAATCAAGAAGCATGCTGCTGTGGTGAACGCTGAGCTGGGATTGATCGAAAAAAAAGTATCAGGGTTGATAATTGCTGCCGCGAATGAGGTAATCGAAGGGAAACATAATGACCAGTTTATAGTTGATGTTTTCCAGACAGGCTCGGGCACGTCCACCAATATGAATATGAACGAGGTGATCGCAGGAAGGTCCAATGAGATACATAGCGGCAGGAGAGGTTCCAAACAGCCGGTGCATCCCAATGACCATGTTAACCTGTGCCAGTCGAGCAATGATGTCATTCCCTCTGCCATTAACATTTCCGTCCTTAGCCAGCTTGAGAATATGCTTTTACCTGCCCTGGAAAAGCTGAAATCATCACTGTCCGAAAAGGCCGGGGAGTTTGCGGATGTGCAAAAACTGGGAAGGACACATCTCCAGGATGCAGTCGTTATGACTATGGGCCAGGAGTTTTCGGGCTATGCCTACCAGCTTGAGAAGGATATCGCAAGACTGGAAGAGGCCAGGAAGTATTTGTATGAACTAAGCCTCGGCGGAACAGCTGTGGGTACAGGTATTAATGCCCACCCTGAATTTGCAGGGAAAGTAATAAAGAATATAGCAGCTGAAACGGGACTTGATTTCAGGGAAACGAAAAACCACTTTGCTTCCCAGGCATCACAGGACGATTCACTTGCACTCAGCGGTGTACTGAAAACCATTGCTGTAAACATGGCTAAGATTGCAAATGATATAAGGTGGTTGTCATCAGGACCCAGGGCAGGTCTCGGTGAGATAAGGCTGCCTGCCCTGCAACCGGGTTCGTCAATCATGCCCGGCAAGGTAAACCCTGTTATCCCGGAGGCTGTCCTGCAGGTTTCAGCACATGTTACCGGTAATGATGCTGCCGTAACAGCTGCTGCCGGTGGAGGTAATTTCGAACTGAATACCATGCTTCCTGTCATTGCCTATAACCTTATACAATCGGTGGAGATACTTTCAGGAGCCGCAACGGCTTTTGCCGAAAAGTGCGTTGACGGCATCGTGGTAAACAGGGAGAGATGCAGGCTCAATGTTGAAAACAGCCTGGATATAGCGGTTAAGCTTATTCCCTATATCGGCTACGACAGGGCTTCTGAAATCTCCAAACAGGCCTATGAGCAGAACCTTACGGTAAGGCAGGTGGTGGAGGAAAGGCAAATACTCAGCAAAGAGCAAATGGATGAGGTATTCTAGACCTTCAGTGGTATGTGACCCCTGGCGGGTGGAGAAATAAATATGATAGCTCAGGACCCTTTCAATATGGAGAATGAGTATCTATCGCCCACATATGTGGCACTCTGAGTGTATTTGCTTTATTGTAAATCCTGCTTATCTTTGACCATTGCTGACAGAATTATAACAAATGGAAGCCAGTCTTTTTTCACAATATATCCTGCCGGTAACCCTTGCCCTGATAATGATTACACTCGGGCTCTCCCTCAATTTCGGCGATTTCAGGAATATTTTTTCAGCCCCGAAGGCTCTTATAATTGGGCTTGCATGCCAGATGATATTATTACCTGCCATTGCTTTCACAATAGCTTCACTGAGCAGCCTGCCGGGCCCTATCAAACTGGGTATAGTGCTCATATCAATATGTCCCGGCGGGGCCACATCAAACCTGATAACCTACCTTTTGAAAGGTGATGTTGCCCTGTCTATCTCCCTGACTTCCATAAACAGCATACTCATATTATTTACCATTCCGGCTTTTGTTTTGCTTGGCACAA
>JAZBOI010000325.1:0-2169 GCA_036351095.1 Bacteroidales bacterium
TAATTACCAAACGCATCACTTTGCCATATAACAATCTTTACTGATGAACAATAATATACAGGAAGGAAAGGAACTGGAACTCACATCAGTGGTTAAAGACAGTGACACAGCAAGGGTATACGGTTCAGGACTGCTCGATGTATATTCAACACCTGCCATGGTGGCTTTCATGGAAAAAACATCCATGGAGCTGGTACAGGCCATGCTGGATGAAGGATATGGCACGGTGGGCATAGCACTTGATATCAAACATATGAAAGCTGTTCCCGTGGGAGGAAGGATCAGGTGCATCAGCAGGCTTTCCGCTGTTGAGGGCAATAAGCTGACATTCCGGGTGGAGGTAAAATGTGACTCAGGCCTTGTGGGTGAAGGCACTCATTCAAGGTATATAATAGAAGAAAAAAGATTCCTTTCAAAGATAAATAAATGATCATACGCTCGTCCAGCTTTATCAAAAGCAGTACAAAACTGGCTGACTGTCCCCCTGCCGACAGGGCTGAATATGCTTTTGCGGGCAGATCAAATGTGGGGAAGTCATCATTGATAAATATGCTCACAGGACGTAAAAGGCTGGCAAAGATATCATCCACACCCGGCAAGACACAGACCATCAATCATTTTATAATTAACGAGGACTGGTATCTTACCGACCTGCCGGGCTACGGTTATGCAAAAGTGTCAAGAACATCACGCAGGATCTGGCAGGGATTTACGGGCGAGTACATAATAAAGAGAGAAAACCTTATATCCCTCTTCCTTTTAATTGATGCAAGGCATGAACCCCATAAATCAGATTATGAGTTCATGAATTTTCTTGGAATGAAGGGTATACCATTTGCCAGGATTTTTACAAAATCAGATAAGCTGGGCAGTAACAGCCTGAAGAAGATCATTAACATACACGATAAACTTATGCTGGAAACATGGGATAGCCTTCCGCCTACCTTTATAAGCTCAGCTGTTACAGGCAGGGGCCGGGATGAGATATTAAAATATATTGAGGAAACAATAACTTTTTTTCAAAAGCGACCTTAAGGTAAGATGATTTTTGTAGTTTTGCAGATATCAAGTAAAAGCTCTTAGAAAACCGAAATCGTCAACAATGAACGGAAAGTCCCCCCTGAAGATATTCTCCTGCCGTGCTTCAAGATATATTGCAGAAAACATAGCCAAACACCTTGGAGTGAGACTGGGAGAAAGCAGTGTAACAGAGTTCAGCGACGGTGAGTTCCAGCCACGCATAGATGAATCAGTCAGGGGATGCTCCGTATTTATTGTCCAGTCCACCTTCCCTCCTGCCGAAAACCTGCTGGAGCTCCTGCTTATGATTGATGCCGCAAAAAGGGCTTCTGCCTACAAGGTTATTGCTGTCATTCCTTATTTCGGATATGCCCGGCAGGACAGGAAAGACAGGCCAAGGGTGTCAATAGCGGCAAAGGTTGTGGCCGATCTGCTCGAGTCGGTTGGGGCTGACAGGGTAATGACACTCGACCTGCACGCTGACCAGATACAGGGCTTCTTCAGTGTCCCGGTTGACCACCTCTATGCCTCTTTCCTCTTTGCAAATTATATCAAGGAGATGAAACTCGACCATCTTACCATATCAGCCCCGGACATGGGCGGATCCAAAAGGGCAAATGCCTATTCCCGGCACCTGCAGTCGGAGATGGTCCTCTCGTATAAACTCAGGAAAAAACCAAATGTGGTGGAGGAGATTTCCATAATAGGCGAGGTAAAAGACAGGAATGTAATCATTATTGATGACATGGTAGATACAGCCGGCACTCTTTCCCTGGCCGCCCAGATAATAAAAGACAACGGAGCGAAAAGCATTCATGCCTTTGCCACACATCCCGTCCTTTCAGGTCCAGCCTATGAAAGGATAGAAAAATCGCCTATTGAGAAACTGGTGGTTACCGATTCAATCCCAAATGTTAAACCTTCACCAAAAATTGAGGTGCTTTCTGTTGCCAAAATGTTTGCCGAAACAATAGATGCTGTATACCATAATGAGTCTATCAGTACGGGCTTTGTTTTTTAACAGTATTTATCCTATATTTGCAGGCCAAAATTTTTACTTAAATAATTGTCCAACGTGTGATGGGAGATCATAAAGGCATGATCTTGAGTAGCACAATAAAAGATGACAAATGAGAACTATAGAAATTA
>JAZBOI010000326.1:0-6356 GCA_036351095.1 Bacteroidales bacterium
ATCAAGTATTTCTTCAGGTGAAGCCAGTCCGATAGTGATCTTCGAATAGTTTGTTTTAGCTTTATTGTCTTTCCTGAATGACATATGTTGTAATTATTATTATCAAAAAATAAAACACCTTATCCCCGGTCCGTCCTTATCAATCGAGGTTAAGACTCAGTCCCAGTCCTCTCAGTTCATGAAGAAGAACGTTAAGTGATTCCGGTATACCGGGCTGTGGCATAGGTTCGCCTTTCACAATAACCTCGTATGCCTTTGCCCTGCCTACTACATCATCAGATTTGATTGTCAGTATCTCCTGCAGTATATGTGCAGCACCGAATGCCTCGAGGGCCCACACTTCCATCTCCCCGAAACGCTGACCACCAAATTGTGCCTTACCACCCAGTGGCTGCTGTGTGATAAGTGAATATGGACCTATTGAACGGGCATGCATCTTGTCATCAACCATATGGCCCAGCTTAAGCATATATATTACGCCCACCGTGGCCGGCTGGTGAAATCTCTCACCTGTTCCGCCGTCATAGAGATAAGTAGTACCGAACCTGGGCAGTTTGGCCTGGTCGGTATATCCTGTTATCTCGTCTATTGTTGCGCCGTCAAAGATCGGGGAAGAGAATTTAAGTCCCAGCTTCTGTCCGGCCCATCCCAGTACGGTTTCATAAATCTGCCCCAGGTTCATCCTGGATGGCACACCCAGCGGGTTGAGTACTATGTCAACCGGTGTTCCGTCTTCAAGGAAGGGCATATCCTCGGCACGTACAATTTTCGCCACAATACCTTTGTTACCGTGCCTGCCCGCCATCTTATCGCCGACCTTCACCTTACGTTTCTTGGCAACATATACCTTTGCAAGACGCACAATGCCTGCCGGCAGTTCATCCCCAATGCTGATATTATATTTCTTGCGCTTATATACACCATCTATCTCCTTGTATTTGATAAGATAGTTATGCAGTAACTGTTTGATGGTATCATTCTTCTTCTTGTCAGTAGTCCATTTGTTAGGATTAACATTAAGAAAATCAATCTCCTGGAGCTGCTTAAGAGTGAATTTTGTACCTTTGGGTATAATATCGACATTCAGATAATCCTTAACACCCTGTGATGTTTTACCATTGACAAGGATAAAAAGCTTATCCACCAGTCTCATCTTCAGATCTTCGGCACTGCTTTCAAACTCAGCATCAATCTTTTCTATCAGGGGTTTCTCTACTGTTTTGGACTTACGGTCTTTGACAGCCCTGGAAAAGAGTTTCTTATTTATTACCACGCCAGTAAGTGATGGTCCTGCCTTAAGCGAAGCATCCTTAACATCACCGGCCTTATCACCGAAGATAGCCCTGAGGAGTTTTTCCTCCGGTGAGGGGTCAGACTCACCCTTGGGTGTTATTTTCCCGATAAGTATATCACCGGGTTTAATATGAGCACCTATCCTTATCAGTCCGTTTTCATCGAGATCCCTCGTTGCCTCTTCGCTTACATTGGGTATATCAGATGTAAGCTCCTCAACACCCCTTTTTGTATCACGTACTTCCAGGAGGTATTCATCGATATGTATTGAAGTGAACACATCATTCTGCACTACCTTGTCTGAAATTACGATAGCATCCTCGAAGTTATACCCTTTCCATGGCATAAAAGCCACTTTAAGGTTACGCCCGAGGGCCAGCTCACCATCCTTGGTACCGTAACCTTCGGTTAGTACCTGCCCGCTTTTAACCTTGTCGCCTTTTTTCACAACAGGAACCAGGTTAATACAGGTATTCTGGTTTGTCTTCTGGTATTTGGGAAGCCTGTATCTTTTCACATCATCGTCAAAGCTGACGAATTTCTCTTCATCGGTACGTGAATACCTGATGACTATTTCTTCTGCATCAACATATTCCACCACGCCATCACCTTCAGCCACTATGAGTATACGTGAGTCCCTGACCATCTGATCTTCCAGTCCTGTACCCACAATAGGTGCTTCAGGCCTCATCAGCGGCACAGCCTGTCGCATCATGTTTGAGCCCATAAGGGCACGGTTGGCATCATCATGCTCAAGGAAGGGTATTAATGAGGCGGCTATTGAAGCTATCTGGTTGGGCGCCACATCCATCAGGTGTACCTTACCTGCCTCTTCATGAGGATAATCGGCCTCAAAACGGGCTTTCACCCTTGGATTGACGAAATTACCTTCTTCATCGAGAGGTGCATTTGCCTGGGCAATAATTTTTTCTTCTTCTTCTTCAGCACTGAGCCATACCACACCGTTACCGGTCAGGTCGACCTTTGCAGCTTCAACCTTTCTGTAGGGTGTTTCAATAAAGCCCAGCTTATTGATCTTGGAGTAAACACAGAGTGATGATATAAGTCCGATATTTGGTCCTTCCGGTGTTTCAATCGGGCACAGCCTGCCATAGTGGGTGTAATGCACATCCCTCACCTCGAAACCTGCCCTCTCACGGGACAGTCCACCTGGACCAAGGGCTGACATACGTCTCTTATGGGTCATCTCTGCCAGCGGATTGGTCTGATCCATAAACTGTGACAGCTGGTTTGTTCCGAAGAATGAATTGATAACTGACGACAGTGTCTTGGAGTTGATCAGGTCAACCGGTGTAAACACCTCGTTATCCCTGACATTCATCCTCTCCCTTATTGTCCGTGCCATACGGGCAAGTCCAACACCAAACTGGTTAAACAACTGCTCACCCACTGTTCTGACGCGACGGTTACTGAGATGATCAATATCATCAATGTCGGTCTTTGAGTTAATCAGCTCAATAAGGTACTTGATTATCTCTATTATATCCTCTTTGGTGAGCACTTTTACGTCGGAGTCGGTATGCAGACCCAGTTTGGTATTGATCCTGTATCGCCCCACTTCACCAAGGTCATATCTCTTATCAGAGAAAAAGAGCTTGTCAATGACATCCCTGGCGGTTGCCACATCCGGCGGCTCAGCATTTCTTAACTGCCTGTAAATATACAGCACTGCCTCTTCTTCGGAGTTACAGGGGTCTTTATGCAGGGTATTGTAAATAATTGCATAATCGGACACATTCTGATCCTCCCTGTGCAGTAAAATATCTTTTGCTCCTGAATCAACAATCAGGTCAATATGTTCATTTTCAATAACTGTCTCCCGGTCAAGAACAACTTCATTTCTTTCGATAGACACCAGTTCGCCGGTATCTTCATCAACAAAATCTTCAAACCATGATTTAAGCACCCTGGCAGCCAGTTTTCTGCCCACAAGTCTCTTCAGGTTTGTTTTTGATACTTTTTGTTCTTCAGCGAGATTAAATATTTCAAGTATTTCCTTATCGCTCTCGTAGCCTATTGCACGCAGCAGTGTAGTTACCGGCAGTTTTTTCTTCCGGTCAATATATGCGTACATGACATTATTTATGTCGGTTGCAAATTCTATCCAGGATCCTTTAAAGGGTATTATACGTGCCGAGTACAATTTTGTACCGTTGGCATGTACGCTTTGTCCGAAGAAGACGCCCGGTGAACGGTGCAGCTGTGATACGACTATCCTTTCAGCTCCGTTAATCACGAAGGTCCCTCTCTCGGTCATATATGGTACTGTACCCAGGTAAACATCCTGTATCACGGTATCAAAATCCTCATGTTCGGGGTCGGTACAGTACAATTTTAGTTTTGCTTTCAGCGGTACACTGAAGGTCAATCCTCTCTCAATGCATTCTTCAATGGTATATCTTGGCGGATCGACCGAATAATCCAGGAATTCAAGAATAAAGTTATTCCTGGTATCACTTATAGGGAAATTTTCATTGAAAACCCTGTACAGGCCTTCATCCCTCCTGTTCTCAGGTGTTGTTCCCATCTGGAAAAACTCCGTGAACGATTTCAATTGAACCTCCAGGAAATCAGGATATTCCAACTGGTTTTTTATGGTTGCAAAACTGATTCTATTATTGCTTTTTGAGGTCATTTATTATTGAATTAATTGAACTTGTTATTAAACGACAAAAAGGCTTGATCCCGATTAAGCCGGGATCAAACCTATAAATCTTTACAGGGTAAAGCTTATTTAAGTTCAACTTCGGCTCCTGCTTCTTCAAGTTGCTTTTTCACGCTTTCAGCCTCATCCTTTGCTACACCTTCCTTAATTGGTGAAGGGGCGGAATCAACCACAGCTTTTGCTTCTTTCAGTCCCAGGCCGGTAATTTCCTTAACAAGTTTAACAATCTGCAGTTTCTGCCCACCCGGAGCAGTCAGCACAACATCGAATTCTGTTTTTTCCTCAGCGGCGGCTTCGTCGCCCCCGGCTGCAGGACCGGCAACAGCAACGGCTGCTGCAGCAGGTTCGATACCATGCTCTTCCTTCAGTATGTCTGTAAGTTCATTTACCTCTTTAACAGTTAAGCCTACTAATTCTTCTGCTAACTTTTTAAGATCTGCCATCTCTCAGATTATTTTAAAATGATTATTATTTATCTAGTTATCTCTCTTTGAGAGTGTTTCAAGCACTCCATGAATATTGTTTGAACCCGACTGCAGTGCAGAAACAAGATTCTGCATAGGTGAGCGCAGCAGTGCTATCAGATCGGCAAGAAGTTCATCTTTCGATTTGAGTGCTGCCAGCATGTCCAGTTTATCATCTCCTATATAGACTGATTCTTCAACAAATGCACCTTTCAGTACGGGTTTGTCATGTTTTTTACGGAAATCCTTCAGCAACTTGGCCGGCGTATTTCCTGTATTGCTAAACATGACAGACGTAGAACCTTTCAGAATATCATATAATTCTTCAAAATTCTTTTCAGATTTATCAAGGGCTCTCTTAAGAAGAGTGTTCTTGACGACAATCAGTTTGATGTCCTTTTTAAAACAGGCCCTTCTCAGGTCCGATGTATGAGCAGCGTTAAGCTCGGCAGTATCGGTCAGATAAAAATGGCTGTATTCTTCGAATTGTTCAGCCAGGCTGTCTATAATTGTTTGTTTTTCTTCTCGTCTCATTTCTCCTCCTTATTTTCAGATTTTTTCCTCGAGACCTTTAGGGTCTACTTTAATCCCCGGGCTCATAGTGCTTGAAAGGAAAATACTTTTTATGTATGTACCTTTTGCAGCAGCCGGTTTAAGTTTATTGATTGTAGAAATAAACTCTCTGGCATTTTCAACAATCTTCTGAGGTTCAAATGAAACTTTTCCTATCGAGGTATGAATGATTCCGTACTTATCAACCTTGAAATCAATCTTACCCTGCTTCACTTCAGACACAGCCTTACCTATATCCATTGTAACAGTACCACTTTTAGGGTTGGGCATCAGTCCTCGCGGACCGAGTATCCTACCCAGGGGACCGATCTTACCCATAACGCTCGGCATGGTTATCACCACGTCAATATCAGTCCAGCCGCCCTTGATTTTTTCAACATATTCATCAAGTCCGACATGATCGGCTCCGGCTTCTTTTGCTTCTGCTTCCTTATCAGGGGTACATAATACCAGTACCCTGGTTTCTTTACCTGTTCCGTTGGGAAGGGAAACAACTCCGCGAACCATCTGGTTTGATTTACGTGGATCAATACCTAACCTTACATCCAGATCAACCGATGCATCAAACTTGGAGAAAGTAATTTCTTTCACCAGTTTAGCTGCTTCGGTCAGTGTATAAAGCCTGTCCCTGTCGATCTTCTCAAGGGCCAACTTTTTGTTCTTGGTAAGTTTAGTCATATTATCCTTTAAATAAATTTTAGTTACTACCCGGGTATGCACCTTTAACGGTTATACCCATACTTCTGGCAGTACCTGCCACCATCCTCATGGCTGATTCAACCGTAAAACAGTTTAAATCCTCCATCTTTTCTTCAGCAATCGTACGCACCTGGTCCCAGGAAACGGATGCGACCTTGGTGATATTCGATTCAGGTGAACCTTTTTTCACTTTGGCCAGTTCCATCAGCTGAATGGCCACCGGTGGTGTCTTGGTAACAAAATCAAAGGATTTGTCGCCGTACACTGTAATAATAACCGGAATAACCTTTCCTGCCTTATCCTGGGTCCTCGCATTAAACTGCTTGCAGAATTCCATAATATTCACACCTTTGGCACCCAGCGCCGGGCCCACAGGTGGTGATGGATTAGCTGCACCGCCACGTATTTGTAACTTGATAATTCCAGCAACTTCTTTTGCCATAATTTACATTTTGCTTAGTTAACGCGAGAGCTTGGCGGTTACTCAGGAAGCATTATAAATATTGTAACCACCAATATCTTTATTTATATAATCTCTAACTTTCTTTTTCAACCTGCATGAAACTCAGTTCGAGGGGTGTTTTCCTTCCGAAAATCTTAACCATCACCTTGAGTTTCTTTTTCTCATCATTCACCTCTTC
>JAZBOI010000327.1:0-2916 GCA_036351095.1 Bacteroidales bacterium
CTTACCTACAGAGCGACTGATGGGTCCGGACTGAAAGGCACATTTAATGAGGCAAATATCATGGGCATGGAAACCAACTATGACCTGCTGGCCATATTTGACAAAGAATTCGGTGACATCAGGATTGATGGAACCATAGGCGGAAACATTATGACTGCAAGAACAGACAGGAAAAGCATAAATGCAAATGATCTCGTAGTGCCCGACCTGTTTACCATTGGCAATGCCAAAGGAGTACAGGGTGTCAGTCAGTATGAAAGCATGAAGCAGACTCAAAGTATTTTCGGGTCCGCTAACGTTTCGTTCAGAGATTATTTATTCCTGGCTGTAACTGCCCGTAACGACTGGAGCTCAACACTCCCGCAGGATGAATGGTCCTATTTTTATCCCTCCTTCAGTATGGGTTTTGTATTTACAGAGGCATTTAATATCTCCTCGGATATCTTATCCTATGGTAAGCTGCGCGGAGGCTGGGCAAGTGTGGGAAGGGACACCAATCCTTATTTGTTGCAGCCAACATTCAGTCCGATCGGAGGGCTCTGGCAGGGCGATGGCGTATACAGTCTGCCAGGCACCTTACCAAACTCAGCGTTGAGACCTGAATCTTCCAAATCAACTGAGATCGGTGCAGAGTTAAGATTCTTCTTTAACAGGATCGGAATCGATGTTTCTTACTATAATGTACTTAACCAGGATCAGATTATCAATGTGGCTGTTTCCAATGCATCGGGTTATAATGCTGTTACGATAAATGCTGGTGAAATTCAGAACCAGGGGGTTGAGGTGATAATGAATTTAACACCTGTTCAAAGCAGAAACCTCACCTGGGATATTGATCTCAACTATGCTAAAAATAAAAACACTGTGAACTCACTTTACGAAGATCTTGAAACATACAGGATATCTTCCATGTGGGCATCTTCAGTTGAAGCCCGCCCGGGTCAGCCATTTGGTACTATCATTGGAAATTCGATGCGAAGAGATGAAGCCGGAAACCTTCTGGTCAATGATGCCGGCAGAATACTCCGGGATAATAACCAGGAGCTTGGTAATGTTACTCCCGACTGGGTTGGAGGTTTGACCAATACCTTCAGATATAAGGGTTTATCCTTAAGAGTCCATATGGATGCCAAGATGGGTGGAGATTTTATTGCCGGCACCATTCGCTGGGGAGGTTCCGGCGGAGCACTTGAGTATACTGCCGAAGGTGATCTCAGGGAAGAGGGCCGTGTTTGGGATGCTGTCAGAGAAAGTGACGGTGCAGTGAACGATGTCAGGATAAGCGGAGCCGCATGGGTGAGCGATTGGTCAAGGACTGTTGAAAACTGGGTGATGGACGGTTCATACATAAAATTACGCGAAGTGAGTCTTGGCTATACTCTTTCTCAGAGCAAACTTGGTATTGTTGGAAACTATGTCAACAACATAAGATTATCTATAATAGGTAGAAATCTCGCTATTCTGTACCGCAGCCCTGAGAATACATTTGGAATTGATCCTGAAGTAAGTTCCGGTAATAGCCTTGTCGGACTGGGTTATGAGCAAATGACAGTGCCTGTTTCGAGGAATATCGGAGCAAGACTTACTTTCTCATTCTAATGTGTAACCAGACTTAATCAATGCAGAAACAATTAAAATCTGAAAAAATGAAAAGAGTAAAATATATTATAGCTTTTGTCTCGCTTGCTTTGTTGATTAGCGCCTGTACAAAAGATTTCCTGGAAATGAACACGGATCCAAACCTGCCGGTGGAGGTTCCTCTCGCGAACCACCTGGCGGGAACCATTATCGATTTTGATCGTGGGAATATGGTAATATCAGACGGTCAGATCACCATCAACACCCGTTATGTGGGCGGAAGGTGGGGGGCTGCCTATAATCCTGATGTTTCCAATACCTTTGCGAACTTTACCAGCAGTGGCTGGGGGGGATATTATACCAACCTGGTTGATCTGAACTATATCATTGAAAAAGCAACTGAAGCAGAAGCTTTCAATATGGTGGCAGCAGCGCTGACTTGCAGGGCAGAAATGACACAGATCTATACAGACAGGTTTGGTGAAATGCCCTATACTGAAGCAGCAAAAGCTGCAGAAGGCATCTTGCGCCCAAAATACGATGATCAGCCTTCGATCTATGCTGCCATAATCAGTGACCTTAAAACAGCCGCGGATTATTTTAAAGCAGGACATACAGACGATATTGGCTCCGTAGATCCTCTCTATAATGGAGATGTACTTAGATGGCAGAAATTTTGCAACTCATTACGTTTACGCGTTGCTATTCGTATTTCCAATGTTGATCAATCTACTGCCGAATCAATTATCTCAGAAGTACTGGGAAATCCTTCAGATTATCCCATCACTGAAAGTTTCAGAGACGCAGCAGAGCTTACTTATGGAGGCCAGGGTACCGACTATACTATTGGCTATTGGTATTGGAATAACCTGCTATGGCACAGCGGTCCGACTTATTATCTTATTGATATGCTGGAAGACAACAATGATCCGCGCCTTGATCATATCTGTGTTCCCGGAGAAGATGGGATACACAGGGGAACCACGGAAATCGGACGTCAACCTGAACGCTCGGATAGTATTCCATTTATGTCCTATTTTAACGAGAACTACTATCTTGTCAATAATACTACAGGGCCGAATATTCACCTCAGGCACTCAGAAACCTGCTTTACCCTGGCTGAAATATATTTGCGCGGGTTGTATTCTGGCGGCGAAGCTGCTGCAAAAGAAGCCTACGAAGATGGTATTTATGCCTCTATGAAAGAGTTGTCGATCATGGGTGAAGCGACACCGCAATTGATTCAGACAGCAAATCCTGATATCACTGATGATCAGATTGCTGCATATATCAATAATGAAGCATTTGCAAGCTGGAGCGGCTCTACTGAGGAAAAAC
>JAZBOI010000328.1:0-12474 GCA_036351095.1 Bacteroidales bacterium
ACCATCTTCTTGATCTCTTTACATGTAAGGAGGCTTTTATCGCCGTATTTGTCAATCCTGGTTGAAAAACCGAAGAGCCTGCAAATAAGTCCCCTGTAAGGGTAACAGGAGCAATTCCCTTCGTTATCGAGAGGATCGAAGAAGATGCAAATTTTATTTTCACCTCTTTTTTCCAGGTCAGCGAGTATATCTTCATGTACTCCGGACATGTACATTACCCTTGCTGCCGGCAGGAACTCCAGTATAGTGGCGTTTATATCCTGCTTCATGCAACATTTGCCGCAACCCGCCGTGCAATGCAGTCCTGATTTCTCCCTGAATATGCTTATATGGTTGTCGAGCCTTCTGTAAAGCCGGTTGACGGCACTGATCTTCGCTGTTAATTGCATATACTTATTATTGAGTCACTTTTGCAGGCTGTAAAGTCATAATATTTATCCTCTGTTCGGTGGCTTCAAGTATTGACCTCAGCATAGCTGCATAATCCATTTGTTTTATTGCTGACATTTTAGCCAGGTGACCATCCCAGCACCATCCCGGGTTTGGGTTTACTTCGAGCAGCCTGGGCGATCCCTGTGAATCAAGTCGCCAGTCGAACCTGACATAATCACGGCATTCCAGTCTTTCAGAAAGCCTCAGGCACCATTCAATTATCTGCTTCGTGGTGCGGGGATCCAGTTTTGCCTCAATTGAGCGCAGCAGGTTGAAATAGGGGGATTCCTGCATCCATTTGGCTTCGTATCCGCATATCCTGGGAAGGTCATCAGGTAAAAGGGAGTAGTCTTCTTCGATTATGGGAAGTACATTATATGATTCCGGGGGATTACCTATAATACCAAGGGTGAGGTCTTTTCCCGTAAGGAACTCTTCAACAAGAATGGGTTTATCATAACCCAGCTTCTCCCTGGTGAGTATTATGGCATTATTCAGCTGCTCAATATTATATGCCACACTGTTCTGTGTGATCCCAAAGCTTGAATCGCCAAAGTTGGGTTTGGCTATTACGGGGAAACCTATATTCATCTCGAAGATATTATCTTCAGGCTTAATATAGAATGCATTGGCCACGGGTATATCCATCTCCTTGGCTATGCCCCTGATAAGTGACTTGTCGTAGCAGTAAGCAAGGCACTGCGGATTGGATCCCGAATAGGGGATTTTCATCATCTCCAGCAATGCAGGCACATGCAACTCGCTCCTGGGGTCGTTATTAAATCCTTCATCACACAGGTTAAGTGCAAAATCGACCTGGGGCTTCAGCTTGGTAAGGCTGCTGATAAGTGTGTCGTGATTAAACAGGTAGGTGAACCTGTAATTCTGCAGCGAGCTGAGTGCTATCTTAAGCTGATCGAGTGTATTGTAATCATCCTCATCAAAAACAGTATCAGGTTTTATGATATCTTTCTTCGAGGGATCACCCAGGATCACCACCACGTTTTTTGCGCCGGCTATTCTTTGTTTAACGGGCGACCATGTTTTTATGGCTTCAGAGCTCATTATTATCCGGCGCTCCATCATACCAAGGTCCTGGTTGCGCTCCGAGCCTGTCCGGTACTCATCATGGATATTTATATTCCTGAAGCCTGATTGGTACAGGATTTCCTGCAGGTTCTCCCTGGTATACAGTCTCTCGGCATAAAACTGGTCAACAATGACACCCTTGTTAATATTTGATATAACCTCGCGGGATATCAGTCGCTGCCTGTCTCCGGCCAGTGAACGTTCACGGCAGACAAAATGGTTTTTATCGAGCCATTCCCAACTCCTGGGGTTAAAATTATTCCTCAGGTAATTGCCATCGGCAACGTCAATAAGGAATTTGCCCTGTGGCTTGAGTATTCTAAGCACTTCTTTCAGTATCTTGATATCATCATCCATGCTTTCGAAATACCCGAAGCTGTTGCCCAGTATCATGACAACATCAAAAGTGTCGGTTGCATATGGCAGTTTACGGGCATCGCCTTCCCTGAAAATCACCGGAAGCCCTTCGTTCTGGTTTGCCTGCTTTGCTTTGTTAATGAGGTAATGTGAGCGGTCGAGCCCGTAAACATTTTTGAACCCCCTGCGTGCCAGCTCCAGTGAATGCCTTCCCTGGCCGCACGCCAGATCAAGTATAACATGGTCATTTGACAGGTTCAGAATACCCGTGAACATGTCAAGCTCATAGGCTGTAATGCTTTTATCTTCTACAACATCGGCATCTGTCTTAAGGTACATTGAGTTAAATATCCTGCGCCACCAGTCAGGCTTGAGATACTCCTCGAGATTACTTACGGGTCCGTGCGAAGGGCTTATTGCTTTATGGTTTTTCTTATTCCTGTTGACTGGTACGTGTGAATTTCTCATCAGTGATTTGCTTTGTAAATAAATTTTTATGCTGATCCTCCATTTATGTAATAATAAGCAGGGAAATGATCATTGCGGATATTATCAGAATGGCGATAAGCAGGGCAATATTGTTTCCTTTGCGCTGCTTTTTTAAATCTTCGCTTACCATCTCATTATGGGTTCAATTTTAAATTAAGACGCTGGAATACGTTCAGGTAACAGCAGTAAGGGGTGTATTTATGTTACATATTGTATTATTCACGTCATAAAATAAAATTACATTCACCGGTCAGATATTTTATGTCATGATTAACATTCTAATAATCAGATAAAAATGCAAAATAAGAAGGGAGAAAACAGTACAGGCAATAAACTTAAGTCGCATTATTCTTTTTTAGAAATTATGACAGCCTATGACCTTTCCAGGCGAAGATTGCCCTTAATGGAAATTCAGAGTTCCCATAGCGGTCCTCTGATTGTACTTACTGCTTGTATGCACGGCGATGAAACAGGAGGGACGGTTGTAGCGCATGAGCTTTTCAGGATATTAAAACGCAGCCTCAAGTGTGGTAGCGTGATGGCTTTACCCATACTCAATCCTTTCGGTTTTGAAGTTACCAGCAGAAGGATAAGCATAAGCAATGAAGATCTGAACCGGTCGTTCCCCGGTAATATGAATGGATCACTTGCCCAGAGGATAGCCGCCATTGTGATGGATACTATTATTAAAAGGAAACCCTGCCTTGTCCTTGACCTTCATAATGACTGGAATAAGTCGATACCCTATACCTTGATAGATAATATTGACGATCCTGTGAGACTGGCAAAGCTCCATAAGTTTGCGAAAATTTTGAAACTGCCTGCCATACAGGAATCGGAAAGGATAAGAACATCTTTCACCTACTGTTTGAATGATAGCGGCATTCCTGCTTTGACACTTGAGCTGGGAGAGTCATTGATCATTAATGAGAAGAATGTAGTATATGGAATTAATGCTGTGCTAAACATACTGTCAGCATTTGAAATGCTTGATTACAGGGATGATCTGCCTGGTTTTGATCCGGCACCGGAGATAAAGAACACCATACTGGGCTATTCGGGTGGTCCGGTTTGTTCAAAAAGTGGTATAATAAGGTTTTCCAGGAAGCCCGGTGAACTTGTCAAAAAAGGAGACCGGCTGGCAAGGGTTTATAATGCCTTCGGCAGGTTAACTGAAACAATTACAGCTACCCGTCCTGGAATAATACTTGGCCACAATGACTATGCCCTCGCTTATCCGGGATCCCCGGTCATGGCCTTCGGTCTTTTATAGTTAAATTTTAATCACCTGTCATTTTTTATTTCCTCTCCTTAAGATAACTTTGTATGGACGTAAGAGAGAGAAATGAGATCTGACAACAGGTATACGCTGGACGATAAGGATATCATAAAGAAAATACTGGAAGAGAACGAACCCGGATATTTTGATGTTCTTTATAAGAGGTATTTTCCAAAGGTAATGGATAAGTGCTACAGCCTTGTCAAAGACAGGAATCTTGCAGAAGAGCTGGCAGGGGATATTATGTGCAATACCTATGAAAAACTGACTTCTTTTAAAGGGATGTCTTCTTTTTCATCCTGGCTTTACTCAATTACCTATAATCACTGTATCGATTACCTGCGCAAAAAAAACAAGCTGCATTATCCCAGCTGGAACAGGAACAATGAGATACCGGAGATAATTGATGATCCGGATGAGAGGATAGAAAGCGTCAATCCTGAAAACCTGATGCTGGTACTTGATCTTATTCACCCTGAAGAAAAGGCCTTATTGCTTATGAAATACCAGGATAACTTATCAATTAAACAGATAAGTGCAGCACTCAGGATAAGTGAAGATGCTGTGAAGATGCGGTTGAAAAGAGCACGTACGAGGGTATTGTATTTATACAGTATAAAATTTATGAAGGATGCATAGGTGTTACCTGTTTGTATTTTTTCGTCTCTATAATAAAGAGAACCTGCTATGGAAGATTTTGTAAGGAAAGTAATAAACGGGGACGGATGCGTTCCTCCACAGGTATGCAGGGATGCATTTGAAAGTAAATTCCGTACCGCCATCAGTGTTGAGTGGTATGCCAGGGATGGAAATTTTGAGGCAATATTCTACAAGAACCAACTTGAGCATGTGGCGGTATTCAGTCCGTCCGGACTTTTATCAGAATACAAGCTTATGCTTCAGCCTGATCACCTGCCTGTCAAGATCACTGATATTGTAAAAAAGAGAGGTGAAATAATGAGTGCCGTTTTACGAAACAGGGGTAATGCCCTTGAATATGAAGTCATAGTAATGGACAAAGATATGAAAAGAAGCCTCATATTATTTTCAGGGCAGGGTAAAATACTATCCATCAAAGAATTATAATATATCCGACCGTTTATTTTTTTCTCCTTTTTCTGAAGGCCTTATCGGTAAGTTATCAGTCATTTCTTTCAACCGGCATATCCATTTTAAGCCATTCTTCTTTGCCACCCGGGTAGTATCTGACATTTTCATATCCCATATCCAGCATTTTTTCAGCTGCTATCCTGCTTACCGGGCATTCATAATCAATGCTGTAAATAATAACCGGCGTTTTCCTGTCAACTTTTTTAAGAATTTCTTTTTCCAGGTTTTTAACCGGCACATTGATGGCATTCTTGATATGGACTTTATTATATGCTTCGGGTTCGAGAACATCGATTATCACTGCACTACTCTCAACAAGAGCATTCACCACTTCTGTTATTTTAGCTTTTTTTGCCATCTTATTCTGAGTTTTAGCTCTTAGACTGGCTTAATATTCAGAGCTTGTTAATAATATATTTGATCACATTCATTTGTTTCATCGCTTAGAAATTACTTCGTGAGCTCGCAAGCCTGCTGCTTCATGGTCTTTTTACTCATTTTCACCAGCCTTCATCAGCTCATTCAAAAAATTACAGGCCTCTTCAAAGGACTCCAGGTTATATTTTGCAAATGTTTTGCTAAGGCCCACTTTTATGCTTATTGTTTTATCCGGCAGTTCATGGAAGAGATATTCGTCAATATAATCATCTCCCATGGCAAGTATAAAGTCATACTGATGCTTCTGAAGGTATCTTGCAGCAGCTCTTCCTTTGTTAAATGATGTATTCTTTATTTCAAGAACCTTATTCCCTTCAAGCACTTCCAGGTTCATGTTAGCCACAAGGTTGCTCAGTTCATCCTTCATTTCGGCAGCCCTGGAGACCACAAGGTCAGGGTCGGAATCCCTGTAATGCCAGGATATCGAATTACTCTTTTCAATAAAAACGCTGGCAGGTGTGCGGTCGGTATAGGCATGAACCATGGGCCTCACTATTTCTTTCCAGTAATTGGATAATTGTTCATCTGTTGTTCTTTCCCATTCAGCGCCCGGTTCCTTGATCCAGAGGCCATGCTCGGCAATGAGTGTATAGTCACCTGAGGAGAACAGGTCACCCAGTTTTTCTTTTTCCATTCCCGAGAGCAGAACAATATCAGTCTTTTCCTTGCTGCTGATTTCGCTCAGGAGGTTCAGAAGCTTGCTGTTGTACTTTCTTTTATTTATATCGCCCTCCAGGCTCACCATGGTACCACTGAAGTCAACGAAGAAAACCCTCTTTTCAGCCTTTTTATATTCCCGGGTTATATTATCTGTTATTTCAGCGTTTATTTTTTTTGACAGGTAGTCTTCCTGGCTGGCCACCATCCTGTTCAGGCTGTTTATAAAATCAGAGGCCCAGCGGTTTATGTCATATCTCTTGATACGCTTCTGCATAAATAAATTTCTTTCAACCTGTTCGTCCAGAGGCATTTCTATTGCCTCTTTTATGGCCTCTGCTATTTCGTCCTTATCATTGGGGTTTATCAGAACAGCTTCATTCAGCTCTTTTGCCGCACCGGTCATCTCGCTTATTATCAAAACGCCTGATCCGTTGACTCTTGTGGCAAGGTATTCTTTTGCCACCAGGTTCATCCCGTCTCTGACCGGTGTAACCAGTGCTATATCTGAGGAGCTGTATAATTCAACCAGGTTTTCAAAAGGCAATGAACGGTAAAAGTAACGTACAGGCACCCATGTAATAGACCCGTAACGGCCGTTTATTATACCCACCAGCCGGTCAATTTCATTTTTCATCACCTGGTACTGTTCAACATTAATACGTGACGGTACAGCCAGCATGATGAGTGTTACCTTATGATGATATTCAGGATATTTACTTAAAAAATGGTCAAATGCAATAAGCCTGTTTGGTATGCCCTTTGAATAATCAAGCCTGTCAATGGATAGTATGAATTTACTCTCGGGGTGATGGCTGAAGTACTCATCAATTTCCTTCCTGATTTCAGATCTTTCCTCAGCGGGTTTTTTGCTGCTTTTCAATGATGCATTGTAAAACCTGTCATAATCTATACCCATCGGGAAGGAATCGGTTTTTGTTATCCGGTTCTTCAGTCTTATCTGGTTCATCTGAATGTCGAGACCAAGAAGTCTCCTGGCACTGCTTAAAAAGTGCCGTTCATAATCGTAGGTATGAAAACCAAGCAGGTCGGCTCCAAGCATTCCTTCGAGTATCTCTTTCCTCCATGGGAGAACCCTGAAAAGCTCCCAGGATGGGAAGGGTATATGTAGAAAGAAACCAATCGACACACCGGGTGCTTCATCCCGTATTAATTTTGGCAGGAGCAGCAGGTGATAGTCATGTACCCAGATCCTGTCGCCCGGCTCTGCTACTTTACATATTTCGCGGGCAAACTTCCTGTTAACACGTTCGTATGCTTCCCAGTAGCTGTCTTCATACACAGCAAACTCCATAAAATAGTGGAAGAGGGGCCAGAGGGTCTTATTACTGAAACCCGAATAATAAAGATCGACATCCTTTTCTTCAATGTATACGGGTATGCATCTTTCTTTTTCCAGGCTTTCAGCGGTTCTCTTCTTTGCTTCATCGCTTATGTGAGCTTCACCAAAGCCGGGCCATCCAAACCACAGGCTCTCATAATCCTTGTATATTGATTTCATTCCTGTAGCCAGACCCCCTACACTGGGGATTAATTCAGGATTATCATTTTTATCAATGTTAATCTTGAATGGAAGCCTGTTGGAAACAATTATTAATTTACTCATACACTCTTTTATTGTAAGTCACATATTTGCTTCAATACCTGAGGATAGCGTTTATCTCGGTGTTCTCCAGGGGCATTTTATCCCCTGCGGAGATATATACCCATCCCCCGTTAAGTAAGGTGTTTATGGCTGCCAGGTTAAACAACGACACATCCCTGCCTTTTCTTTCACCACCGGAAATATTCAGTTTTCTTTTTTCAGCATCATAAGTTCCGTGTTTGTCTTTGCCGCCTGCAACAAAGAGTGTGTCTATACGACCGTCGACAGATGCAATGATTATATCATCCGGGACCACCGCAGTTTTGCTGGTACCCGAGAGTTTCCTGAATGTATTGATTTTGTCTTCACGTTGTTTTCTGAAGTGTTCTTCCAATAGGAGCCACGCTTCAGAGTGGAGCACCAGTGGATCTTCATTATCCGGGCTGCCGCTGATGAAGCTGTCAAACAGGCCGGGATAGGATGTTATCTGCCGGTAGAGGGGAAAATGAGCTTCGACGCATGCAAGTACCATGGGTTTTTTATCATCCGCCAGTATTTTCATCAAACCTTTGTCAACAGCCCTGAAGTACCTGCTTATTTCATCCTTGTCTTCATCCTTACTTCTTCCCTGTCCGTGAAACATTGCACCGGCATCACCTCCATGCCCTGTCCTGTGCTGTAATGATTTTTCTTCATAGTCGTAACCTACAACATCTTCCAGTGAACCGGGTATGAGGTCATCGATTACTATCGAAGTAATATGATTTTTAGAACACTCATAAAGTTTAACTTCTTTCTGGCTCAGGGCGAGAAGATAGAACTCACCGTCGTCATTAAAGAAGGGAAAGAGAGGCAGGAGGTAAAAATGATCGCCTGTATATAGCCTCTCTTCAAAATCTACCGGAAGGGTGAACGACCTCATGCCATTTTTGTTTATGAAGAGTGCGAGCCCGTCTGACTGCTTCCTCCAGAAACTATCATCTTCGAGCATTTCTTCGGCCGGTTTAAGTAAAGCCGCTGCTTCCTTTTTGCCCGTTCCGGCCTCCACCAGTGCGGAGCTTGTTTCTTTAAGCTTGTTTTTCAGTTTTTTCTGGGCGTGTTTCGATATTACCTTTTCCCCTGCACGGGAAGTGGGGATATATATGGAGATACAGTTATCACCCTGTTCTTTAGCCAGTTCCTTAAACATGCGGAGGGACATTAAGCCATTACCCTGCTTATCATCATTATCTTTCATATATCGATTTATTTATATTACATAATAAATGCAGAAAAATTCCTGCCAAATAATGTCACTACTGTTAAGTATTACTCTAACCGTCCTTATTCAGGGCTTTTACGGGGCTTTTATGAAATATCCTGCAGAACTGAGGTTGTGAATTTTTTGCCTTTTATGTGGAATTATACCACAGGACAGGCATTATACCAGCCGGGGCATTCTATCAGTAAGAGCATTTTACAGGCGAGAGCATTTTACAAGCCGGGGCATTCTATCCGGAAGAGAATTGTAGCCTTATTCAGCAAGGACGTTTTTCATTCCCGGGGCACATTTCCCCGGGCAACTTCTCCCTGAATCATTCCTCCTTTTTCTTCTTGTGCTCCTCCGCGATATTTTCTTCCATTTTCTCTATATATCCTTTAAGGCGCTCAATAGTGTTTTTATATTTTTCAATTTCTTCCTTGTCCTTTGTTTCCTTGATTTTTGCTTTCAACTCATCCTTCCTTGCTATCATTTTATTGAGGAGTTCTTTTTTCTTTTCTTCTTCTTCCGATTTTATTGCTTCATCAAATACCAGCTCTTCGGGGGATACTTCTTCTTCCACATCTTTCTTTTCCGCATGGTACTCCGGTATAAATTGCTGCTCATCCACCCTTCGCTGGTTCATGAAAGTGGGAGATACAATCTCTATTTTATTCTTATGCAGGAGGTCCATTACTTTTGCATTCAGCAATGACCTGGTAGTGAAAAATTTGCCCGTGTCTTCAAGGAAGCCGTGAACCTTGTATGTGACGGAGAAATCGCCGAGATCAGTAATATAAACATAGGGATCGTTTAACCCGGTTGCCAGGGCTGCCTCCTTCAGTGCTTCCTCGATTATTGACCTGGAAACATCATAGCCCAGTGAGACGGATGAGGATATTACCGTATTGGTTTTACGTGTAAGCTTTACAGGGTGGGTGGCAACATAAAGATTCGGAAGGGTGACAAAATTGCTGTCTTCAAGCTGTATCTCAATATGGAAGGCAGATCTTCTGACTACTCTTCCCTGCAGGTCGTTTATACTTATCAGGTCGCCGTTCCCGAACCTGTTCATTGAGTTGTTCATGAAGCCGGCAATGAGGTTGCCCAGTATGGTGGTTGAGCTGAGTGCTATCGCTGCACTGATTATTATGCTGAGCAAACTGAGAATCTGGCCTTTAGCAGAGGGGTCAATTGGAAGGGCAAGGATAAATATTATAGTGCCGATGAAGGCTATCAGGAAAGTAATTGACCTTTTTATTATTCCCGCTGTGTTTTTAACGGTTTTCATCCTGTTGAATATCCACGAGGTAAAAACCAGCAGGATTATGACAATTATTAATACACCTGTTGGTTCAAGTAATGATTTCATTATGTTGAGCAGTTTCTCCATATTATATTTTCTTTAGCTTCCGGTTATCAGGTTTAAATTACCCTTCCCCGGCGGATTTTTTGCATATAACAATAAATTCCTTTGAATCTTCATCCAGGGCTTTGCCACTATAGTCCCCAATGATGCTGTATTCTTCAAAAAGGGACCGTTCAATAAGGTGCTCCAGTTCATACCTGAAAAAGATTCGCAACGGAACCTTCCATTCCTCCGTTTTCAGGCCATCGTCCTCTTCCCATTCAAGGCGGAAAAGAATATTCAGTATCTGGTTTACCAGGTCGGGCATGGATGTAACAATGCGCCTGAGTTTCTTCCCCGGCTCATACTCATCATCAAAATCAGTCTGCCTGTCAATACCATTATGCAGTATGCCGGGGTCGGGAACGAAGGCATCAAAAACAAAACTGCCGCCTGGAAGCAGGTGTTTATATACATTATTCAGTGCCCTTATCTGCTCCTCTTTTTCAAGGAGATGCATGAACACCCTGAAAGGGGCAAGTACCAGCTTAAAGCGGAAATCAAAACTGAAATCGACAATACTTTGCTGGCTGATGCGGTAATGCTCTTTCCTGTCCAGTTTTTTAAACAGAACATCCAGCATTGAGCGGCTGATATCTATCCCGTAAATATCGGCTCCCTCTTTGAGTGCCCTCATGAAATGCCTGCCGGTTCCAACCCCTATTTCCAGTATTTTACCCTTGCTGGATCTTATCATTTCAAGGAAATATTCACTGTCGGCTCCGTCACGCATCTTATGGTAGATAGTATCATAAAAACGTGCAAAGCCCCTTGGGTATTCATTTTTCATGTCAGCTCAATCGGTTTATCATATATATGTAAAGATACTAAGTTGTATTTAAATGAAGAAGATGTTGACATGTTAAAACATTGAGGAAAAAGAGCTGCTTAAGGGCCGGGTTTATCATTTAAGAGTCTGACCGATGCAGTTTCATTCTAACGTTTCAGCAGTTTGGATACGGGTATATTCGCAATAAATATTTTACAGGTGGGGGAGAATAATTATATGATCAAAATCTTATACCTATGAGTATGACGTCATCAAGCTGGCTTGTTTCTCCTTTCCATTCACCGAATTTATCCTCAAGTAGCTCATACTGTTTCTTCATGGGCATTTCAACTACTTCTGCAAGGGTCTGCTTAAACCTGCGCGTACTGTATTTTTTGTTTTCCGGGCCCCCGAACTGGTCAGTAAAGCCATCCGAGAAGATATATATCACATCACCCGTTTTTATCTGTAATTCATTATTTGTAAAGCTCCTGGCACGCGGTGTATACGAACCGACAGGCATCCTGTCAGCCTTATATTCAGTAAGTTCACCTTTTCTGAAATGGTAAAGCGGGTTAAATGCCCCTGCATATTCCAGTACCTTTTTCTTCCTGTCATATTTACAGAAAGCAAGGTCAATGCCGTCAACTGCCTTTTGTTCCAGGCTTGTATGTGACAGTGAGGTGATCACCCTGCTTCTCATCAGCTCAAGTATTTCCGAAGGCTTAAAATCTTTTTCACCGTCACTGGTAATTTCATTCAGGAGTGAGATGCCAAGCATACTCATGAAAGCACCGGGGACGCCGTGCCCGGTACAATCTGCTGCAGTAAAATAAACCCTGTCCTTATTGCCGGCTATCCAGTAGAAATCGCCGCTCACTATATCCCTGGGTTTGAACATTATGAAATAGTCCCTGAAGCTGTTTTTGAATAACTGCCTGCCCGACAGCATGGCGGTCTGTATCCTGCTGGCATAGGCTATACTGCTGGTAATTTCTTCTTTCTGGTGCATAATTTCATCCCTCTGTATCTCTATCTGCTGCTTCTTTTGCTCAATCTCCAGTGTACGCTGCCTTACTTTTTCTTCAAGCACCTTCTTGTCGTGTTTCAGTTTCTTCTCGCGCATAAAAATTACCAGGATAAACAGTCCTGTCACCAGCAGTCCCATCAATACATAAAAAAGTGCAGACCGGGTAAAGGGAGGTTTGATTGAAAAACTGATGGTTTTTACTTCGCTCATCTCACCAAGGATGTTCATAGCCCTGAAATGAACCCTGTTATCACCCGTTTCAAGAGGAATGGTTATTTCGGGATTTGTACTCCAGTCCGACCAGTTTTTCATATATCCTTCGACAAGATACTGGTACCTGGTGGATGTTTTTTTAAGATAATAGGGAGCGTTGATTTTAACCCAGATAGCTTTCTCGCCCGGTTCAAAGACCATATTGTCAAATTCATGGAAACTCCTGTCATAACTTCTCACCCCGGATATATACATATTGAATTCAGTTTCCAGGGCATCTTTGCTGCCCGCTTCGATCCTGTAAATATTGTTTTTACTGTCGGCTATCCATATTGACCGGTTCTCATCAATGCTAAT
>JAZBOI010000329.1:0-3891 GCA_036351095.1 Bacteroidales bacterium
CTACCTTTTCAGGTCAATAAGGAATGATAATAAAGAGAAAAGTGATATTCCGGGGAAAAGCCGCTATTCCCTGCTAATGTCAGTGGTAATCATTGTCCTTTCATGCATAGGCCTTGTGGCAGGCGCAGATATGCTGGTGAAAAGTGCCGGCACCATTGCTTTCCGTATGGGTGTGAGCGAAAGGATAATCTCTGTTTCAGTTATTGCAGTCGGAACAAGCCTCCCGGAACTGGCAACTTCATTTATGGCGGCAATAAGAAAAAAGAATGATATAGCTATTGGTAATATAGTGGGCTCAAATATCTTCAATGTACTTGCAATACTTGGTCTGACAGCCACTATCAAACCTTTCAGAATCAATGATGCAGGATTTACTTCTGATATGTACTGGATGACAGGTATTGCACTGCTGCTTATAATTATGGTAATGCCTTCTGCAAATCCAAAGCTGTCGAGGTTGAAAGGTATTCTCCTCGCACTGGTTTATTTAAGCTATATTTATATTGTTTTTTTTGTAAGATGAATTAAGCGTGCGAATTTTCCGAAGTTCTGCTTCGGAGTTAGCGGGCACAGTTAATATAAATAATAAATCGATGATTGGCTTCGCCGAACTCGCGAGCTCGCAGGCTCGGTTGGCTTCGGCGAGCAAAAGGTTCCTTGAAGCTCAGCTTCGGGAAGAATCAATTAACGTGGATATATGATAACAGCAAAAAATATAAGTAAATCATTTGGTGATCTGAGAGTCCTGAAAGGGATAAATCTGAACATAAGGGAAAGTGAGATAGTGACAATTGTAGGCCCCAGCGGGGCAGGTAAAACAACACTTCTCCAGATACTGGGAACACTCGATAAAGCAGATAGCGGGTCAGTTGAATATGACGGCCTCTTCCTGGATAAGCTTAATGAAAAGCAATTGTCACGCTTCAGAAATGAGCAGATTGGTTTTGTTTTCCAGTTTCACCAGCTCCTGCCGGAATTCACAGCCCTGGAGAATGTGTGCATCCCTGCCTATATTGGGGGGAAAGCACGGCAGGAAGCTGAAGACAGAGGCAGACAGCTGCTCGGGTTCCTGGGACTTAAAGACAGGCTTGAGCATAAACCTTCGGAGCTCAGTGGCGGTGAGCAGCAGCGGGTGGCCGTGGCAAGGGCACTCATCAATAATCCACGAGTTATTCTTGCCGATGAGCCGTCGGGAAACCTGGATACGGAAAATAAACAGGAACTGCACAAACTGTTCTTTGACCTTCGTGACAGGTTTGGACAGACAATTGTGATAGTGACCCACGACAGGGAACTGTCGGGTATGTCCGACAGGAAGATTGAAATCAGAGACGGAATTATTCATAATGGGTGAGTCCTGGAAAAAGAAGTTTTCATATGATGAGATGAAGGACTTCCTTGAACTCAAATACGAGCAGTTCAACAGGCCGTCTTTCATAGTCAACGACCCCGTATCAATACCTCATCAATATACCCTCAGACAGGATATTGAAATATCGGGTTTTCTCACTGCAACAATAGCCTGGGGAAGACGCGACCTTATAATTGGTTCAGCAAAAAAACTGATGGGAATGATGGGAGACAGCCCCTTTGATTTTATTATGCATTCAGGGGAGGAGGGACTGCAGGAGGTGAGCGAATTCTATTACCGTACCTTTAAAGGAAATGACTGTTGTACATTTATAAGGGGACTGAGAAATATATATTCCTCCTATAACAGCATGGAAGATATACTGGCAGATAGTATTGCTAAAGGAGAAAGCTGGAAAGATGCAATCATTAAACTGCGCAGTGAGTTTTTCAATGTTCCCTTTGAACGGAGGACACTGAAACATTTTGCCGATATATCAAGGGGGGCGGCAGGAAAACGCCTGAATATGTTCTTCAGGTGGATGGTCAGGGATGACGGCCGTGGTGTTGATTTTGGCCTGTGGAAAAGAATAGATAAAGCACAGCTGTTTGTTCCACTTGATTTTCATACAGGTAATATCTCCAGGAAACTGGGCCTGCTGGAACGCAGGCAGGACGACTGGAAGTCAGTTGAAGAGCTTACTTCAACCCTCAGGCTCTTTGATGCTGATGACCCGGTTAAGTATGATTTCTCACTTTTCGGGCTTGGTATAATAGAGAAATTCTGATATGGATTATTTTGACTTTAAGCAATTCAGGGTATACCAGCATAAAGCAGCCTTTAAAACAGGCACTGACGGGGTTATGCTCGGAGCATGGGCCGATGTGTCATCTGCCTACCGGGTACTTGATATAGGTACGGGCAGCGGACTCATTGCACTGATGATTGCCCAGCGCACAGATGCTGCAATAGTGGGTATAGAGCCTGATGTTCTGTCCTGCGAGCAGGCAGGGGAAAATGTTGAAATCAGTCCCTGGAAAGACCGGATTGAAGTATTAAATACAAGACTGCAGGATTATTTTCCCGATGATAAGTTCGACCTTATAGTGAGCAACCCGCCTTTCTTCAGGCAATCACTGACCGGCAGCGATCAGCGGCGTGCTAATGCAAGGCATGATTATGTCCTTTCAGGAGAAGAGCTTGTGAAGGGAGTATGCAGGCTGCTGGCACCTGCAGGTAAATTCTGCATTATATTACCATATGCCGAAGCAGCAATCTTTATCGCTGAAGCGGCAGAGACAGGTCTGTTTTGCAATAAGATTCTTAAAGTGAAACCCCTGCCTTCCTCACCGGTTAAAAGGATGCTTATGGAGTTTGCTGCTGTTAAGAGTGAATTGCAGCAGTCCTTCCTTACCATAGAAAAGGAGAGACACAGGTATACGGATGAATATAAAAAACTTACAGCTGACTATTACCTGTATTTCTAAAAGATAAGTTCTGATTCGGGCAAATCGTATTCTTCTTCCGTCTTAATGTCCATCTCCTCCAGCAGGTTGAGTACAGGCAGGTAAATTTCCTTCTTCACCGGCCTGAATACTCCCTTCAGATTAATTTTACCTTCGAGAATAAGTTTTGTGGCAACAGCTGCCGGAAGGGAAACGGTACGGGCAATGGATGTGTCGCTGGACGGTGATCCGTAATCAATTAACTGTGAACTGATAAGCTGCCTGCTTCCATCTTTATGCCTTGCCAGGAATAAATGCTTCAGAACGATCATGTCCTTCTCATCATCCTTCAGGATCATCTTACTCATCATGAGATCAGAGATAAGTTCAAAGGAGCTTTTCATGATGGCAGGTATTTTCTTTTCCTCAAAAAGACCGAGCCAGTCGAAGGCCTTTATTGCAGCCGAAGCGGTCCCTGTACCCAGCCTGTCTGCTACCTGCTGCTCAAGGGGCCCCCTGCTGCTGCCCGTTCTTGATCGTATAAGGTCAGCATACGTCTTTCCCTTCAGATCTTCCTCTTCCCGGCTAAGGAGGTCAAGCATCTTCATGGCATCAATAGTCTCGCACCAGCCCCTGAACCTGAATGTACCCCTGAAAATGGTTTTTATATCCCCGAGCCCGTAAATATCTATATAGCTGATTGAATCCCTGTTGGCATATACTTCAAGCGCACCGACATTCTTAATCTCATAGTCAAATGTTTTTTTGAAGAGATCGTCCGGCTTGACCTCCACTATTTGTCCCTTATCAAGATACCTGGCATCATTAAGGCTGGCCAGTAACACACCCTCAGGGCTCCAGGTGAATTTATAGCCAAGTGGGTTATCTGCATATTCCGGGGAAGGCAGGGCACCGCAAATAGACCAGAATTTTTCTATGACCCCTCCTTCATCCTTAACCATGTCGATAATCTTCATTGCTGACATATGGTCAATACCGGGATCAAGACCGGCCTCGTTGAGTATAATTATCCCAGCTTCACTGGCAGCTTTATCAAGAGCGGCCATTTCCTCCCTCACATATGATGTTGTAACC
>JAZBOI010000330.1:0-12393 GCA_036351095.1 Bacteroidales bacterium
CCGTACTCGAAGAAAATGCCCTCCTGCGCTATGATGATAAAGAATATATTGCCACCGTAAAGGGAGTGCATGAGAATTACCAGGATATAACCGGGCTGGACAGTGCGATGTGGGACGGCGAATTTATGTTGCGGGCAGATAACGGGAGGCCTCATGCCGTTATGGGACTGGGCGTGGCCAATAACCTGGGGGTGGGACTGAATTTCATCAACCCGCTGATAATCTATGTGCCCGAACGGCTGGGGAGGGTGACTAACCCGGCCAATGCCTTCGTGAGGTATGTCATATTCCCCTCCGGCATATTCTCGGTTGAACAGGAATATGATTCACAGTATATCTATGTGCCCATCGAGATAATGAGGGAACTGCTTATGTACAGGGATGAAGTATCAGCCCTCGAAATAAAATTCGCCCCGGGAGCAAAAGAAGACCAGGTGCAGAAGGATGTTGAAAACCTCTTCGGCCAGGCTTACACGGTGAAAAATAAGTACCAGCAACAGGAGATATTCTATAAAGTGATGAAATCCGAAAGGCTGGCCATATTCTTTATCCTTACCTTCATTCTCATAATAGCCTCCTTCAATATCATCGGATCACTTACCATGCTGATCATCGAAAAGGAAAATGATATAGCTGTACTGCGTAACCTGGGTGCCGGCAACAAGCTCATAAAAAAGATTTTTATCTTCGAGGGATGGCTTATTTCTGTGATCGGTGCCGTGCTGGGACTGTCGCTGGGATTTATCGTGTGCTGGCTGCAGCAGGAACTGGGATTCGTGAAGCTGCAGGGCGACACCCTGATAATGGATGCCTACCCGGTGACCATGAAAGCGTTGGATTTCATAGCTGTGCTTGCCACCGTCCTTATCATAGGGTACATTGCAGCATGGTACCCTGCAAGGTACATGTCAAAAAAATTTCTTAAGAATGAAAAGAGGAAATAAATATATCATCCTGCTCGGCTTCCTGCTTGTTGCACTTGCGCTGTCATGCAATAAAACACCAAGGTCAGGCATTAACAAATCAGAGGTTATACCTGAAGATGAGATGGTCGAGATACTGAGCGACCTCTATATAACCGACGGACTGCTTAACTACCCTCCACTGAGAAGTGAATTTTCTAAAAAAGACAGTATTGAAAATTATCTTGACGTAATCCATGAGCATGGCTATACAAAGGAAAAAGTAGATAAAAGCATGGAGTACTACTTCATTGACAGGCCCAAAAAGTACGCAGCCATTTATGACAGGGTGATAGAGAAACTGTCCGGCATGGAAGCAGACCTTATACAGCAACTTTCAAAGGAGAGCCAGTCAGGCCGTAATCTATGGGACGGCGAAAGGACATACAGCCTGCCCGATGCGGGGGTGAGCAACCCCATTGAGTTCAGCGTGGAGACGGTGGGCATGGGTGAATATGTTATTAAATTCAGGCTCACGCTCTATGAAGACGACCAGAGCCTCGATCCCTATACGGATATCTGGTTCTGGTATGATGATGGTACTGAGGAAGGGGTAAGAATACCCTGGGGCAGGTACGACCTGGAAAAAACAGGTAAGCCCGTAACGATAACACTCAGGGAAGCACTCACCGATCCCAGGGTAACTCATCTTAGGGGCAAGCTGCTCAACCACGTCGAACAACCGGGACACTGGGAAAAACACGCCATCATAACCAATATCATCATAAACCGGAATGTGGAAGTACTGGAAGAAAAAGCACCCGGATGAGAAGACTGTCGGCACAATACATAATCACGGCCACGGGTGAGATCCTCAAAAGGGGTATCATAACATGCGACGATGATGGTCGCATAAACGAAGTGAGGGATACAGGCGGCGATCCGCCTGAATTGTCCCAAACAGAATTCTATAACGGCATTATTGTGCCGGGCTTTGTTAACTGCCACTGCCATACCGAGCTTTCATCATTGCTTAATAAGACAGTGCAGCATACCGGCCTGGGTGAATTTATCAGGAAGGTGAGGGAGACAAGGATGGGGGAAGAGAATATCATGGAGAAGGACATAGCAGCAGCCGACAAAATGATGTATGAAAAGGGTGTCTCGGCCTGCGCTGATATATGTAACAGCAGTATAAGCTTCGATATTAAGGAAAGCAGCCCTGTTGAATATATTAACTTCCTTGAAGTCTTTGGTGTCGATCCTGCAAAGGCAGACAGGCGTATCGGCGAGGTGCTGGAACTGAAGAAAAGGGCCGGCAACTATTCAGCCAGGTCATATATAGTGCCCCACTCTTTCTATTCAATGTCGGCAGTCCTGCTGGAAAAGGTAAAGCAGCTCGCATCAGGCAATGAAGTGCACAGCATACACTTCATGGAGTCGGAGCAGGAGAAAAATTTTCTTAAGGATGCGGGGGGCGGACTGATGGAATCATACGGTGCAATGGGTATAGAACCTGGCATGCTGCACGGGCGGGTGACAGACCATATAAGCGGAATAAGGGATTATATCAGCCCCGGCGGCAACCTGCTGCTGGTGCATAATACATATGCGGGCAGGGAGGAGATAGCTGCAGCCATGGAAAGGGGTAAGTGCTTTTTCTGCCTCTGCCCAGGCTCCAACCTCTTTATTGAGAATGCCCTCCCACCGGTTAACATACTGAGGGAGATGGGAGCAGACATGGTGATGGGCACCGACAGCCTTGCTTCAAACAAAAGCCTGGATATACTGGAGGAGATAAAGATCCTTAGCAATGAGTTTCCCTCCGTGCCACTGGAGGAAATGGTGCGCTGGGCCACAATAAACGGAGCAAGGGCACTTAAGATAGATAATGATTACGGAAGTATAGAAAAAGGTAAAAAACCGGGACTGCTGCTGATTGAAAATACTGATCTATCAGCTCTGAGGCTCACCCGGAAGAGCAGGGTGCTGAGACTGGTATAGCTCAGTCCTTTACAGCCGAAATATATTCCACCGCAGCACGGTCATCTGTCATCATATGATCATCAAACCATTTCTCAAGGTAGAAATACATATCTTCATATATTGCACTGTCGCCTTTCTCATATCCTTCCCTGAAAGCAAGGATGTGATCAATAAAATCCCTGTGCGACTGCCTGTGGCTTTCCTCCCCTTCATAAGCAAGCTTGTGCATATTAATTTCCTCTCTTATCATGTACTGCTCGTAATAATAAGTCAGCTGGAAAAAAATATCAGATATATCAGGATTGTCACCACCCCCGGAGACCATCCTTTTCATACGGTTAATAATCTCAAGGAATTTCCTGGCCTGCTCATCATACAATTCATTGTGCAGCTCATATTCCTCCTTCCATGTATAAGGATCAGGACTGATTGGTCTTTTCATAAGATAAATTTTAATAATCCCTGCCTGGCACTTCAGGACGTAAATATACAACCGACTTTTGCTAATAAAATGATATTAATCATTACCTTAAAGATTATCCCATATCATATTAAATATTCTATTTTTGTGTATTGGTGCCTGTTTTCACCCACAAAAACGGGCAAATATCACTTTCAATGACCGCTAATAAAAATAAAAAAAATATTCTTATCAGTCCCCTTCACTGGGGGACGGGGCATGCCACAAGAATACAGGCACTGGCACGTGAGCTCAAAAAGAGAGGACACAGGATCATCATTGCCTCTCCCCCTGCCCTGCATAAAATATTTGACAGCAGCCTGTATGATGAAATAACATGCATATGGTCGCCCCGGGTAAGCTACCCCCGCTTCCTGCCACTCTACCTGGGAGTGCTTGTCCAGCTGCCCCTCCTCTTTGCTGCTTTCCTGTACGACAGCTACATGTCCCGTGTGCTCATACGCCGTTACGATATTGATATCCTCATAAGCGACAACCGCTTCGGCATGCGTGGCCGGAAAGTGCACAGCATATTTGTCACCCACCAGCCCAGGGTTATTGTGCCGTACCCCTTTGCCTTTGCCGGGAGTGCCGTCTCGGCCATACACCGGTGGGTGGCCTCAGGCTATGATGAATGCTGGATACCCGACCTTCCCGGCACAGCCAACCTCAGCGGCCTGCTCTCACATGAGTGCAGACTGCCGCCTGCCACACGCTATATAGGCATCCTCAGCCGCTTCAGCCCTGCAGCTAAGGACACAGAGCCCTGTGCAGGGAATGCCGGGGAGACCGGGAGGCCAGGGAGCGGCAGCAGTCAGCCCTTTACCCTTGCAATAATGTCGGGACCGGAGCCCCAGCGTAGCATACTGGAAAAGATCATCATATCACAAAAGGATAAGCTGCCGGGTAGGCTGGTGATTGTTGCCGGCAGTCCCGGTGAAAGGACAGGTGACACTGCTGAAGGGGTCACCCGGCATGACTGGCTAGACGGCACGTCACTACGCCGGCTCATGTGTGATGCCGGCTTTATCATCTGCCGCCCGGGTTACAGCACCATAATGGATCTTTTTGCACTGGACCGCACTGCCTGCCTGGTACCCACCCCCGGTCAGCCCGAGCAGGAATATCTTGCCGGCTACATGTCATCCGGCTACGGCTTTGCAGGCATCAGCCAGTCTGAGCTGGCCACGGCAGTGAGTATAGAACCTCCGGCCAACACCAGGGCAGAAAACACAGACTGGAATGCTGAAAGCAGGATGCTTATGGAAAAAGCCCTTGACGGGCTGTTCAGAATACAACCATCGTCAGCCACATGACTATAAAGCCGAGGGCAAAGCCAGCATATACCTGCATGGGGGTATGCGACCTGAGGTAGAGGCGTGCTGCCATAACGAGCCCCGAGCAGAGGATAATGATTATCCACAGCAGGGTGAGATCGGCATACATCCTCACCGAAAGTGCCATCACGGCTGCCAGCAGGCTGCCCAGGCCTGCGGAGTGAATGGAAATTTTCCATTTAAAGGTGATAAGCAGTATCAGTACGGCCACTATGGTTGTGGCAAGAATAAAAGACTGTATTATCTCAGGTATACTGAAGGAGAAATATATTATCGTGGTAATAATATACATCAGTGATCCTATTGACATGGGTATTATCCTGTCAGTACGGGTGTACATGCTGTAGGATGAGATAACGTTCCTGTACTTCAAGAGGGGCATGAAGGCAAGAGGTACAACGGTCATGTTAACAAAGGCCAGCAAGAGAATAATACCTTTCAGGCTCCCGTACCTCACAGCCAGTTCATAGGAAAAAAGGGTGGGGGCATTGAAGATTATCAGCAGGCCGTAGATGGGCAGGAAGCCCGGGAAAAATATTACTGATATGACCTGTGCTGCCAGGGTCAGTGCCTTATTATCTTTATAACTTAACATTATGCCTCCTTCCTTAGTCTCGCCACGGGTATATTCAGCTGCTCCCTGTATTTGGCCACTGTACGCCTGGCAATCTGGTATCCTTTAGATTGTAAAATTTCTGTCAGCCTCTCATCTGTCAGAGGCTTGTCCTTGTTCTCCTTGCTTATGCAATCCTGCAGTATGCTTTTGATCTCACGTGTCGACACCTCTTCGCCACTGTCAGTCTGCATCCCTTCGGAGAAGAAATACTTGAGCGGGAGTATACCGAAATGTGTCTGTATATATTTGCTGTTAGCCACCCTCGAGACAGTAGAGATATCCAGGCCGGTGGCATCGGCAATATCCTTGAGTATCATGGGTCTCAGCTTTGTCTCATCACCCTCAATGAAGTATTCAGTCTGAAAATTCAGTATCGCATTCATTGTAAGCAGGAGGGTGTTGTGACGCTGCCTCATGGCATCGATAAACCACCTTGCCGAGTCAAGCTTCTGCCTCACAAAGGTAACAGCTTCCTTCTGCTTCTTGTTCTTTTCCTTGCTGGCCGAATAAGCCTCGAGCATCTCTGCATATGTACGGTTGATCTTTAGCTCGGGCAGGTTACGGCTGTTCAGGCTTATCTCCAGCCCGTCCTCGTTGTATTCAAGGATAAAATCAGGTATTATATGCTGACTGTCGCGGCTCATAGGGTCATTGAAAGAGCTTCCGGGCCTGGGGTTCAGCTTGAGTATCTCGTCAAGCGCTTCCTTCAGGTCACTGTTGCTCATTTCCAGTCTCGATTTAATCTTATCGTAATGCTTCCTTGTGAACTCGTTGAAATATTTATCTATTATGAGCATTGCATTCTTCACCGCCGGGTTTTCGTGGTCTTTCCTTTCAAGCTGCAGCATAAGGCATTCACGCAGGTCCCTGGCCCCCACCCCGGCCGGATCGAGGTCCTGGACCACACGCAGCACCTCCAGCAGTTCTTCTTCAGTTGTTGATATATTCTGTGAAAAAGCCAGGTCATCAACAATATTTTCTATCTCCCTGCGCAGGTAGCCGTCCTCATCCAGGTTCCCCAGTATATAATCGAGCAGCATCTCCTGTCTCTCATCGAGTGATCGCAGACCGGCCTGTGTGGCCAGGTACTCCTGGAAGGAAGTGCCGGAAGAAAAGGGTATCTCCTGTTTTTTATCCTCACCCTTGCTGTAATTGCTTGCTTCAAGCCTGTAATCGGGTATATCATCATCGCCGATATAGTCATCCAGGGAGAATTCATCCTGGTCATTATCGTTCTGGTTTTCATCCTCCTCCTGTGAATCCATCTTCTCCTCCTCTTCGGCTCCCTCCTCCAGCGCCGGATTCTCCTCTATCTCCTTCTTTATCCTCTGCTCCAGCTGCATGGTCGGTATCTCCAGCAGCTTGATCATCTGGATCTGCTGCGGCGACAATTTCTGCAGGAGCTTCTGTGATAATTTCTGTTTTAACATCTCATCCTCTTATCAATATTAAAACTCAGCATTTCTCGGTGTGCGCGGGAAAGGGATCACATCCCTGATATTCTTCATCCCTGTCACAAAGAGCATAAGTCTTTCAAAACCAAGCCCGAAGCCGCTGTGTGGAGCGGTCCCGAATTTGCGTGTTTCCATGAACCACCACAGTGTTTCCTGCGGTATGCCCAGTTCCTTTATCCTTCTGTCAAGCGCATCATAATTTTCTTCCCTCTGCGATCCCCCTATTATCTCACCTATCAGGGGAAAGAGCACATCCAGGGCCCTCACCGTTTTCCCGTCATCATTTTGCTTCATATAGAAAGCCTTTATCTCTTTCGGGTAATCGGTAACCATCACCGGCTTCCTGTAGTGCTGTTCAACCAGGTAGCGCTCATGCTCTGCCTGCATATCGCAGCCCCAGTAGACAGGAAATTCCCAGTCCCTGCCGGCGGCGGTCAGCACATCTATCGCCTCAGTATATGTTATGCGCACATAATCATTGTTGAGCACAAAGCGGAGCCTCTCCACCAGGTTCCTGTCCATCATCGTATTGAGAAAAGCCAGGTCGTCACTGCAATTCTCCAGTGCATAGCCGATAAGGTATTTTGTAAATTCCTCCGCCAGGTCCATGTTATCATTGATATCATAGAAGGCCATTTCAGGTTCTATCATCCAGAATTCAGCGAGGTGCCTCGGTGTATTTGAGTTTTCAGCCCTGAAGGTGGGGCCGAAGGTATAGATCTCACCCAGTGAGAGTGCTCCCAGTTCGCCTTCGAGCTGGCCCGACACGGTGAGGTTTGTCTCCTTGCCAAAAAAATCCTTTGAAAAATCCACCCTGCCGTCCTTGTCCCTTGGCGGGTTATTAAGGTCAAAGTTTGTTACCCTGAACATCTCACCTGCCCCCTCGGCATCGGAGCCGGTTATTATGGGTGTATGCAGGTAGTAAAAGCCCTTATCGTTAAAATATTTGTGAACGGCATAGGCCATGGCATGCCTTATCCTGAACACTGCCCCAAAAGTGTTGGTACGGAAACGCAGGTGAGCTATCCCGCGCAGGAATTCCATTGAATGGCCCTTTTTCTGCAGCGGGTATGTCTCGGGATCGGCTCCTCCGTACACCTCTATCTCTTTTGCCTGTATCTCCAGGGCCTGTCCCTTGCCTTCCGATCTTACCAGCGCGCCTTTAACCGCTATACATGCGCCGGTGGTTACCAGCTTCATCTTCTCCTCGTCAAAGGCATCCATATCAACCACCACCTGTATATTATGTATGCTTGAGCCGTCGTTCAGTGCAATAAATGAAACCTGGCGGCTGCCCCTCCTGGTACGCACCCATCCTTTTACAAGTACATCCCTTCCCGGTTCAGATTCGAGCAAGTGCTTTACTTTTTCCCTTGGCATAAAAATCCTGCTTTTGTCAGTTATTAATTATGACAAAAATAAAAACTAATATCCAATTTAGCATGATTTTTGTGGCTAAATGCTTCCTGGCATAGATGAATTGTACTCCTGGTATTAAAACGGCTCCCCTCATCCGGGAGCCGTTTTGTGCTATAAATGCTTTACAGGCTTACGTTAACTGCCAACTAGCCGTACATGAATTGTGCTTTTGATGCGAAGCTCGCCCTGGGGTTAACGCAGCAGACCGGTATCTTGGAGCTGTTGGCAATGATCTGCTGTTCCTGGGCACCAAGCATATAATCAGCAAGTGTTATATTCTTCGTGGTCATGATCAGTATCAGGTCTGCATTAACGCTCTCCGCAAATTCAATAGTCTGTTTTGCCAGGTTACCTCTTTTCATATCATGTATCTCGTAGTCTATATTGTTCTGGATGAGGTATTTGATGGCAAAATTAAGGTTGATATTGGTCTTTTTCAGAAGGCTCTTGTCCGTTGTTACTGTTTTCAGGATATGCACTTTGGATTCAAAATACTTACCCATAAAGATTGTCATCTTGAGCTTTTCCTTGTTCTCCGACCTGAAGTCGACCGGGAAAACGATATTCTGGTATTTTTCCATGTCCTTTGGCTCATCCTGCACCACTATAAAAGGCACCTTGGATTTTACCAGCACTTTCAGTGCCCAGCTGCCCGTCAGTTTCTGCATCCCCTTAATACCATGCGTTCCCATAACCACCAGGGTGGCTCCCACCTCGTTTACAAATTCAGCTATGGCTGAAAAGATAGAACCCGGCACCATGGCTGTTTTGATATCCACATTGTAAATCTGCTTACCGTCCTCGGCTATCTTGATAAGCCGGCTTTCTTTCTTTTTATATTCACCGGTTTTAACATTCCTGTCCACTATATGAAGCAGGGAAATCTCAGCATTTA
Organism: Bacteroidales bacterium; assembly: GCA_036351095.1. Classification (GTDB taxonomy): domain Bacteria; phylum Bacteroidota; class Bacteroidia; order Bacteroidales; family VadinHA17; genus UBA9300. The sequence goes on from JAZBOI010000330.1 coordinate 9,070, forward strand.
CCGTTTTTGATATTTTGGCCGCGTGTGCAAGAGCATTCTCGGCCTTTTTGGTGAAGTCCCAGGGAACAACAATAATATCTTTTTCCTTTTCCATGATAAATAAAATTGATCTAATGTAAAGTTAAACTCTTTTCATAAATAATCAAACGTTTTCGATCGGCCGGGCACATTATTCATGCGGCTGTATCTCCTTGCGCGGTACCAGGTAAGTGGTGCCCACGGCCACCATCAGTGCCACCAGGAAGGTCATAAGCCTGGCAGGTATGCCTTTCTCGGTGTAAGCCGTTACCATCACGGGTATTTTTTCCTGCAGTTCCTCCTCGCTCCACCTATCCTTCATCCTTTCGGTGAGATCCGACTCAAAACGTCCTGATCCCACATATTTGTCACCGCTCATATCTTCAAACAGGCTTTCTTCAGCGGGCATGATCACGTTCTGCTCAACCAGGAAGAGTGTTTTTTCCTGTGTCACCCTGTAATGCTGCTCGTAGCCTCCGCTTATCCAGAATATCGTGAACAGCAGGCCCACAATAATGGTTGCCAGGGCTGCCCTGCCATGGAAGCGCTTCCAGAAGAGCGACAGCAGTATGACCACCGAGAAGGTGCATCCTATGCCTGCCCATACATAGCTCACCAGTGTGAATATCAGCTTGGAAGGCGACACGTAGGCTATGGCCAGGGCTATCACGGCCAGCAGGGCTGTTACTATCCGCGAGCGTCGCAGCGCCCGGTCTCCCTTCTTATGTGCTTCCTCAGGACCTGCTTTCCTGAGCAGGTTTTCCGAAAGCTCGGTGGCCGACAGTATAAGCAATGAATCGGCTGTCGATATCATGGCCGCTATGGCCCCCGTAATAAGAACAGCTGCAAAGGCGGGCGGGAAAAGGGTCAGTATAACCCTCGGCATCACATATTCAGGGTCATCCAGGCCGGCCGGACCAAAAAGGGCTATGCCTATCCAGCCTATACTCAGTGCCCCCACGTAAGCCACCAGTGTCCATGCAATGCCTATATTACGTGCCTTCTTTGCCTGCCGGGCATCCCGTATGGCCATGAAGCGCATGCTCAGCTGCGGCTGACCACCCAGGTAGCCGAAGAACCAGGAGAAGCCGCCGGCAATGATAATGCCCGCACCAAAGCCCTGTGCCGCACCTGTGAACGATGTATAGGAGGTGCCGGCCGACTGCAATGCTCCGGGTATGCTCTGTGCAAAGAGCTCCGGGTGATTGGCAAGGTAGATGATACCGGCTATCGGTCCTATCACAAGGGTTATGATCATCACTATGGCCTGTATGACATCGGTATATACCACCGACCGGAAGCCCCCGTAGATGGTATAGGGCACTATGATGGCAGCTGTTATGACCAGGCCCAGGCGGGGATCGATACCGAACATGGTATGCAGTGTTTTGCCTCCCCCGAGGAACTGCGCCCCCACGTAGAAAAAGAAGAAGAACACAATGGTCAGGCTGCCCACTATCCTGATCTGCCTGCCGTTCTCACCATGTTTCTTTGATATATATTCTGAAAAAGTGTTCACATTGTACTTCTCGGCCTCATCCCTGAGCCTCCAGGCCAGTACCACCCATGCCGTTATTATACCCAGCACACAACCCAGGGCAGTCCATACCTCCGTCAGGCCCATGGCATAGGCTGCACCGGGCAATCCCAGAAGTGCCCATGACGATTCACCCGTGGCGCGCTCCGACAGGGCGGCCACCCAGCCGGGCAGACCCCTGCCTGCAATCGCATAATCACCGCTCGTCTTAACCTTCCTGCCCTGGTACAGGCCCCAGGAGATAAGCAGGCCCATGTAGACTATCATCACTATCAAGATCTGCAGCTGGTGTTCCATAATCGTGACGCTTTTTTTATGATCCACTAATTTAATCAGATCCTCCGAAAATACACAAAAGTCGCTCTAATTCTTCAGTGATGACTTTTTCAGCGGTGGCCAGGGGTAGTAAGACCGGGTGATGTGCAGGCTGAAGCTTTTTACCGATACATGCTTTTTTGCTGGCTGTAGAGCTTGCTGTAGGTGCCGCCGGCTTTGAGCAGCTCGCTGTGGGAGCCCGATTCAATGACCCTGCCACCGTCAATAACCATGATCCTGTCGGCTACACTCACATTGGCCAGCCTGTGGCTGATAAGTATGCATGTCCTTCCTGCTGCGAGCTCACTGAAGCGGGTGAATATTTCGTATTCAGACCCGGCATCGAGCGAGCTGGCCGGCTCATCCAGAATAAGTATCTCGGCATCCCTGTAAAGGGCACGCGCAAGGGCTATCTTCTGCCACTCACCCCAGCTCAGCTCCCTGCTGTCGTCGAACATCCTTCCCATAACAGTATCGTAACCGGCAGGCAGACCCTCCAGCAGGTCGTGTATGCCAGCCTTTTGTGCCGACCGCTGTATCCTCTCCCTGTCATCCCCGGCGGAGATATCACCTGCCCTGATATTATCTGCCGCGCTAAGGTTATACAGCATGAAATCCTGGAACACCACGGAGAACAGTTTGCGGTATTGCAGGGGGTCGATATTCCTTATATCCTTGCCGTCAATCATTATTTTCCCTGCCTGTGGGTCATAGAGCCTGCACAGCATCCTCACCAGTGTCGTCTTACCGGCCCCGTTGGCACCCACAAGGGCCACTGTCTCCCCCCTTTCGATCTTCATGTTAATACCTTTAAGCACATCATGGGACGAGGAAGGGTACCTGAAATACAGGTTTTCAATCCTAATATTACTCCTGAGGCTGCTCACATCAACCACCGGGGGCATCACCACTATCTTCTCCTCCAGGTCCAGGAACTCGAACACATCACTGATAAAGAGGCTGTCCTCGTAGAGTCCGGCCGTAGCCCCAAGTATCTGTTTTATATAGGTCATGCCCATCCTGAAAGCCAGGAGGAACATGGCCAGGTCGCCCAGCCCTATACCTGAGCCCACCGTCTGCATAACGATATAATAAAGGGTGAAAAGCACCGCTGCCGCCTTGAAAATACCTGACACCAGCTCTATCAGGGAGCGCTTCCTCACTATATCTATCTCTTCCTTTTTCTGCCTGTCAAAATTCCTGCGGAAGAGGTCTGAGAAATAGCTGCCCAGGCCGAAGAGCCTCAGCTCGCGCGATGGCCTGTCGCCCGTCAGCAGCCAGTTGAAATATGCTGACTTGCGTGCCACGGGAGTGAGCTCCCTCCGGAAATTATACAGCACATCGGCATAATGCACCCTCAGCCATATACCTGGTATATTGGCCACCAGCAGTACAAGCACCAGCCACCAGTTAAGGGTGGCCAGCAGGCCGGCCATCAGCAGCAGGGAAATGCC
>JAZBOI010000331.1:0-3170 GCA_036351095.1 Bacteroidales bacterium
AGCATTGATGAGCTCTGGCCTGGTTTCAGGGTAGATGAAATACCTGTTCTGGTATATGACAGCCTTAACACTTACATCTTCAACTCAGGGAGTATGCCAGATGATTTTGAGCCTTCCTCGAGAAACCAGGACGTGTTTGTGTATAGAGGGCAGTACCCCCTGGTCCGGGGGAATTCAATAGTACGAATGGGTGACGAATGGACTGCGACAAGTGTCCTGAGTTCATTCTCAAGAAGAACGGGTGAAAAATATGACCTGAAAGATATGGCCGGTATTATAGTTCATGAACAGTTTCATATTTTTCAGAGAACAAAGCACCCGGGTTGGCTGCAGAATGACGGTTTGCTGCTTATATACCCGGAAGAAACAGTTGAAGCACTGCTACTCAGGAGGATGGAAAAAGAGGCTTTTAAAAGAGCAGTTATTTCTGAGAGTAAGGAACAAATAGTAGCATGGGCGAAGCTGGGAATGCAATTGAGAAAGGAAAGGCTTGGTATGGTAGCTCACGAGTTTGCTAATTACGAGAATGAACTGCAGCTTTCCGAGGGATTGTCAGATTATATAGAGAAAAGAGCACGTGATCAGCATCCTCTTGCTGCAATGGACATTACAAATGGAATAGCACCGGCAGGCATCAGGGATCTGGGATATGTTGAAGGAAGGTGGATGGCTATGATTCTCGACAGGCTTAAACCTGATTGGAAAATGTATCTTGAAGCGAATGACAGCCTTTATCTGGAAGATATACTTCAAGCTGTAGCGGACGAATCTCCTTCATCAGAGAGCGCTTTCGAAGACAGTGAGCTTGATGCTATTAAAGAACTTGCTGAAAATGATTTCAAGGAATGGAAGAAAAGGAAAAAGTCAGAGATTGAAGGATTTTACGACTTACCCGGCTTCAGTATAGAACTCCGGTCTTCTGATGAACCGTTTGTTATAAGATTATTCGAACCCCTGGAGATAGAATTGCTGGATGGCGGCGGGGTCTATCACAGGCTTATCTTTATGGCCGGTAATGAAAGTGGCAACCTGAGGATTAGAAATCACCCATGCATTGCCTGGTTTAATAATGCATACCGGATAACGAAGATAATGGTTAACGGTTTACAGCAGGAGCCAGAAGTTAACGAAAACGAAAGAAAACTGACTATTCAAGAAGATGGTGTATCCATTGAATTGAAATACTCCGGAATAAAAAGAGATAAAAACCGGTTTGTTATTGACTTATGAGGATCTCCCTTTCAACAGTTGCGATCTCACGCAGAGCTGAAGTCTTAACGAGATTGCTCAAGCTGCTTACGCAGCTTTCGCGATCATGCAGTGGGGGAGACTTAAAAACAAAAAAGCCTGTCATTCGCTTCGCTCATAACCCGGTTTTTATTTTTAAGTCACTTACAAAAACAAGTTTTTGACGCTCCTTAAAAACAAAACCCGACACTTTCGTGTCAGGCTTTTTTGCTTTTGTCGGGATGGCGAGATTTGAACTCGCGACCCCTCGCCCCCCAGACGAGTACTCTAAACCGTGCTGAGCTACATCCCGATATGTGCGCCCTCTTTTGACGGAGGCGTACTGCTTTTATTAAGCTCCGCAAAAATACTAATCATTTAATAATTTTCCAACTTGCTTTTCAAAGAGCGACAAGCTGAAACGTGAAATCATTTAACTGGAACCGTTAATCCTAAACTCTCAGTGTTTCGGCCGGATTCCTGCCTGCTTCCCTGAGTGTTGCCAGGCTGATGGATACAAGACCAATCAGCATTGCTGTCAGCCCTCCTGCTATAATAATCAGGGGACTTATTGCAGTCTTATATTCAAAGTTCGTAAGCCAGTCTTTCATTATGAACACTGAAAGCGGCGCAGCAATAATGAAAGCTAATATAATCCATATAAGAAGATCACCTGTGAACCTGCGGATAATATCACCTATCAATGCCCCGTTTACCTTGCGAACACCTATTTCCTTTCTCCTGACCTGTGATGAATAGGTTGCCAGTCCGAACAGGCCCAGGCTGGAAATAAGAATTGCAAGCAGTGACAGAACGAAGAAGATGGTGTTAAGATTTCTTTCCCTGTCATACTGTTCCCTTAAAACTTCATTCATTACCTCAAGGGCAAAAGGATTGTCAGGGTCTTCTTCACTGTAAATCTTTTCAATCTGTGACCTGATAGTATTATTCAGCTTTGAGGCAAGCTTGATTATTATCACCCCGAATCCGCTGCGCTCATTGTCAAGCGTTATAAAAACCGGCTGTATGCCGTTGTGCAGTGAGCCGGTAAGGAAATCACTAACAACACCTATTACAGTGTACTCTTCATTCCTCTGTATTGTTTTGCCAGGTGCATCTTCCCAGCCGGCTGTCTTCACGAAGGTTTCGTTGACCAGGACATTGTACTTATCACCGGTGTTGTCTCTGAAATCGCGTCCTTTTACAAGTTGAATACCCATGGTGGATATATAATCCCTGTCCACGTAAACAGCATTTGACATTATGGGTTTCTCAATTCCTTCAACATGGTAACCGTTCGATGTAAAGGAAAGCCCAGGCATGCCACCTGCCGACTGTGTAACTGAAACGATACCGGGAACAGCCTCCAGGCGTTCCTTGATGATGCCGGATCTTTTTGAGGCAGTCCCACTTAAACCCAGGTAAATAACATTCTCATCAGAAAAACCTTTGTCTATTTTCCCTGTATACTGCATCTGTGAATACATTACCAGGCAGCTTATTATCAGGCTTATCGACAGAGCAAACTGGAAAGTAACCAGTATATTCCTTGATATCTGACGACCTTTCCCTCCTGATACCGTCCGTAAGATTGACATTGGAGGTATGGCTGACAGGTACCATGCCGAGTAAAAGCTGGCCAGGAAGACGCAAACAATCCACAGGATAATTGCCAGGATTATCCACTCGTGAACAGCAAATATGGTGAAGCTCAGTTCTGATCCTATAAGACCATTAAAAGAATGTAGAAGGGTTTTTGAAAGAAGTAAGGCGAAAATGATGGCAATGAATATTGACAGACCGGATTCGGAAATAAACAATACCACAAGTCTTTTTCTTCCTGAGCCATATATCTTCCTGATGCTAACCTCTTTTGATCTCCTCATTGATAGGGCTGTGCTGATATTGACAAAATTAAAACAGGCTGTCATCAGTATAAGCAG
>JAZBOI010000332.1:0-2758 GCA_036351095.1 Bacteroidales bacterium
CCATAAAAATTCAGACAGCATATACAGGATTGAATCATTGGTGGATTTTACCGGTGAACCCTTTGTGTGGACTGTAGCTCCTGCACCTGTGGGGGAGAATATCAGGAAGGATTTTCCCGAAGTGGAATCAGTCATAAGGATGAAAAGAACATATATGCCTGTGATCAAAAAAGACAATGAAATAATTGAAGCTGAAAATCTCTACTACTGTTCGGAAAACTTTTTCAGTTTTTTTTCATATGAATTGCTGAGAGGCAGCAGGGAAACTGTTTTGCAGGATCCCTATTCAATGGTGCTGTCAGAATCTATCGCACAAAGATTGTTCGGGGATGATGATCCTGTTGGCAAAACACTGATGTTTAACAATAAACAACTGCTTACCGTAACGGGTGTTATGGCTGATCCTCCCTCAAACACTCATCTTAAGGCTGATTACCTGCTGCCTTTTTCTTTGCTGGACAGTGAGGCTGAAAATCTTGATAAATGGGGGACATTTAATTTTCCTACTTATATCAGGCTCAGGGAAGGCGTCGATCCCGAAGAGTTTAATACTAAACTGTCAACTTACCTGAAGACCAAGGATGAAGGCTCCATGGCTCAATTATTCATTAACCCTTTGACAAGGCTGTATCTTTACAAAGACCCGGGTTTGGAATCATTGGTTTATCCTTCCACTGACAGGGGCCCTATAACCAGGGTGATACTTTTTGGCATAATCGGAGTGGTCTTGCTTCTTATCGCATGTATGAACTTTGTGAACCTTTCCACTGCCATGGGAGCAGAACGATCAAGGGAGATAGGCGTAAGGAAGGCCTCGGGTGCAGGCAGGAGACAGATAATTACCCAACTGTTCGGAGAATCATTCGTGCAATGTGTTGTCTCACTGATACTCGCACTGGTCGTTATCATTCTGCTCCTGCCCGTATTTAACCGGATAACAGGAATTGAATTCAATCTGACTTATCTGCTGGAACCGGGAAGAATTATGATGATTCTGCTCATCACAATCATAACTGCCCTTCTGGCAGGGGTTTATCCCGCTATAGTATTATCATCCTTCAAGCCTGTTAAAGTCCTTAAGGCAAGTAACGGTGAAAACACTTCCGGGCTTACTGTGAGAAAAATACTGGTAATCACACAGTTTGTGCTTTCCATACTATTCATTTTCAGTATCCTTGTCATGAACAGGCAGATCTCTTATATGCAAAGTACAAACCTCGGCTTTAATGAAGACCAGGTGATGGTGATATATCCTAAAGCCGGCTCATCCAGAGTTGATATCATGGCCGGGGAAATATCCGCTATCCCGGGCGTAAGAGGTGTGGCCACAGGTAGCAATGTGCCCGTCAATATGGGTAACTGGCAGGTATTAGGTAAGTGGGACGGTAATACCGATAATAAGAAATTAAAATTCCACATGATGCAGGTCGATGATAATTATGTGGACCTGCTGGGTATGGAGATAGTTGAAGGCCGACAACTTCTGAAAGGACCGGCAAGGGCAGAAGTGGTTCTTAATGAGGCAGCTGTAAATATGATGGAGATAAGCGACCCGGTTGGAAAAAGCATCTGGAGAAATGACACACAATATCAGATAGTTGGACTTGTTAAAGACTTTCATTTCAGGAAGCTTAAAGATGAAGTACAGCCGGTGTTCATTTTTCAGCAGGATGAGAGGTGGACACAAAGGATATTTGTTAAGCTTGAGCCCGGGAACAACTTCAGGCTTACCGACCGGATCGCAGCTATAGTAAGTAAGCATGAACCTGACTATCCGGTAAATTACATCTTTCTGGATGAAGAAGTTGATCGTTATTATGAAGAGGAGAGACGCCTGAGCAAGCTGATTAACACTGCAACCATACTGAGTATAATTATTTCTGCAATTGGCCTCTTCAGTCTTACTGCCTTTGCGGCGCGCAAGAAGTCAAAAGAGATAGGAATAAGGAAAGCTCACGGTGCATCTTCATCTGGACTCTTGCTTATGCTACAGAGGCAGTTTGGCAGCCTTGTGATAATTTCTTCTCTGATAGCGCTGCCCGCTGCATACTATATTATAAACAGATGGCTTGAATCTTACGCCTATCATATTAAGATCGAGCCGGTATATTTTGTAATTACTTTCTTGATTATTGCTGCTATAGCTTCCTTTACCATAATGTTTCATACCCTCCGTACCGCAAGGCTCAACCCGGCGGATACGCTACGGGATGAGTGAGGAAGCAGGGACTCAGATCTTTTAATTATCTTTGCGGCTTAAAACTTTGCCGGTGAGAATTACTGAGAACCTGACATACAGAAAGATTTTTCTTTTCTGGAGCCCCCTGGCTCTCACATGGCTCATGATGGCTGCCGAACAGCCCTTCCTCGTTTCTGTAATTGCCAGGCTGCCCGATCCCAAGTATAACCTGGCTGCATTCGGTATAGCATTCTCCTTTGCACTGATAATTGAAGCACCTGTTATAATGCTGATGAGTGCATCAACGGCACTGGTTGGAAGCAGTCATTCCTACAGGAAACTTAAACGTTTTACCGATATCCTTAATGTGTCCGTTACCCTTGTTCAGCTCATCCTGCTATTGCCACCGGTCTTCAATTTCATTGTAATGGATTTAATGGGCGTGCCGGAAAATGTTGCCCGCCTGACCCATATATCACTGTTGTTGTTGCTGCCGTGGGCCGCCTCGATAGGCTACAGGAGGTTTTACCAGGGTATATTGATAAGAAATAACCTTACCCGAAGGGTGACCTATGGTAC
>JAZBOI010000333.1:0-13237 GCA_036351095.1 Bacteroidales bacterium
ATAAGTATTAATCGATGAAATTTCATTTTACCTGTATTTAGTGAGTCATTGGGTATAATACTCAAAATTAAGAAAATTATCAGACCTTAGTGGTGTCGAAATAAACTGGACGGGTGAGATCATTAACAGGGAGGAATACAGAATAATCATCAGATGCTGATAGCTCAACATATCCGCACCAGGCTTCCGTTCCCGTATCCCTATTGAAATCGCACTGTGAAGGGTAAAAATAGCTATGAACTTAATCCTGTTTGATCAGCCTTTACCCGATATCCAGTTAACGAGGCCTTTACTCTGTATAATTTCGTTAAGCTTGTCGGGTAATGGCTCAAAACTGATGGTCTTCTCCCCTGTTCGCACCTCTCCTTTCTCAAAGTCTACATCAACTGCATCCCCTTCTCTATACGCTTCAACAGCCTCAGGAAGGACTATAAGCGGTAAGCCCTGGTTTATTGATGAGCGGTAAAAAATCCTGTTAACAGATTTGACCAGGACAGCCCTGATGCCAATATGCGCCAGTCCCACTGCAGGATGTTCGCGTGAGCTGCCACATCCGAAATTGTCCCCGGCTATAATAATATCACCTCTTTCGGCCTTTTTACTGAATGATTTATCGAAGCCTTCAAAAAGATGGGGAATTATTGCTTCGGGATCCGAACTGAGAACATTATAAGTCAGGTTACCAGCAAACATCTGGTCTGTATTCAGGTTATCACAATCGCTGTAATTCCATACACCCTTATGTTTCCTGTTCTCATTTTCACCAATCACTACACTGACCGATTCTTTCCTGTCTGCGATAAATTTTTCATTACCTGCCTGCCGGCGGGGGTCAGTAATAACCCCTGTCAAAGCTGACCATGCAACACTTGCCGGTGATGCAAGGTAGATCTCAGCGTTCTTGTTGCCCATTCGGCCCGGGAAATTCCTGTTGGCGGTGGATATAACAGTATAACCGTCAGCCGGTATTCCCTGTCCGGTCCCGAGGCATGGGCCACAGCTTGGACTGAGTATATTTGCTCCTGCCTCGATAAGTGTTGTTACCAGGCCTTCATTTATAGCCTCAAGGTATATCTCACGACTTGCGGGTATAACCAGTAACTGGAAACCATCCTTTACCTTCCTGTCTTTAAGTATACCTGCAGCCACGCGTATATCCTCAATTCTTCCGTTCGTACATGTTCCGATCAATCCCTGCTGAACTTCTGTGCCGGCTACTTCTGCAAGGGCTTTTATATTATCAACATTAGCAGGAGCAGCAACCAGGGGATAAATCTCATCAAGGTTAATTTCAAGTTCACTTACATATTCTGCCCCTTCATCAGCCCACAGGCCTGTATACTTTTCTTCGCCAAGGAAGTCCTGCAGCACATCATCAGCCGGGAACACAGCATTCTTGGCACCCATCTCCGAGGCAAGGTTTGCTATGGTCATCCTGTCGGATATGCTAAGTGTCTTCACCCCCCCACCGTGGTATTCAATTGACATATAATTGGCACCTGCCGTACCTATCATTCCTATAATCCAGAGGGACAGGTCCTTGGCATATACATTTTCCCTCAGGCGTCCGTGCAGTGTAATTTTCATTGATTCGGGTACCCTGAACCATGTTTCGCCACGTGTCCATATACCTGCCGATTCGGTTCTGTCTATCCCTGCCGCCATAGCATTAAATGCTCCTGCAGTGCATGTATGACTGTCACTTCCCACTATAGTCATTCCAGGGCGGGCATGATAGGACATAATCTGGTGGCATATGCCCCTTCCGGCATCATAGAATTTTTCTACCCCGTGTTTCCTGACCATCTCACGTATTTCCTCATACTGTGTGGCCAGCTTTGCATTTGTAGGCGGGGCATTATGATCAAGCACGACGAGCAGCTGACCGGGGTCGAATATTTTTTCAGCATGCATTTTCTCAAAAGTCTTGTAAATGCTTGCGGTATTGTCATGGGTCAGAACAATATCGGGCTTTTTAAATACTATGGCACCTGTTGGGGCATTAAAAATCTTTTCTACGAATGTCCGGGCTTTCATAAGAGACCTCCCTTTTTATATATTTCCATCTGAACATCACTGAAAGGATTGACAGCTGCAGTACGGCCGTTATTAAGGTTCTTCACATCACCTGTTTTCAGATTGATCTCTACCTCATCGCCGTCATCCAGCTTTAATTCGCTGATGCTGTCATAGGTAAGGACAGGGAAAGCAGCATTTATGGCATTTCTCTCATAGATGGCTCCGAAGGATTCTGCCATCACCGCCTGCACTCCCAGGGATATAAAACAATCAACTGCCTGCTGTCTTGAGCTGCCCGAGCCAAAGTTTTTTCCTGTTATGACTATATCTCCCCTGCCTGCTTTTTTTGCAAAATCTTCATATCCCTCAAGGTTATCGAAAGTATAGCGGCCCATTTCATCAAGATCGGTAATTGAGAGATACCTGTTATGAAAAATCATGTCGGTATCAATATTATCCATATTTATTATCCAGCATCTCCCTTTTATTATTTCGGGCCTCATGGTTTTTTCTTTCCTGGCGGTCGATTCTGTTTCACTTTTGCCTTTTCCTTTTTCAAATTCAAATAGCATTGGTTCATCCGGAACATCATTTTCATCCGTTATATACCCCGCTACCGACGATGCTGCCACTGTTGCAGGAGATGCCAGGTAAACACTACCCTTCCCCTGTTTCCCGGGGAAATTCCTGTTTCCGGTACTTATTGTTACTTCTCCCGGTCCGTTCTGTCCTACCTGCCCTGCCGCACAACCTGCACAGCCGGCATTTGAAACAAGTGCACCTGCTCCTTTGAAGATATCAATTATGCCCTCTTCAAGGCACTGTGTCCAGACCTGGTCAGTGGCAGGCACTATTTTAAGTACCACTCCGGGTGCAACCTTCCTGTCCTTAAGAATCTTTGCAGCCGCCCTCATATCTTCCATCCTTCCATTTGTGCAGCTTCCGATAAAAGCTGAATCAATTTTCGTCCCCCTCTCAACATCTATCTCCGTGGTATCGTGAGGCTTGCCGGGCTTGGAAAGCATTGGCTTGAAAGCACTTACATTAATATTAAATATTTTCTCGTATGAAGCTGCCTCATCAGCAAAAACAGGCCGGAACTCTTTACGCGCTCTGCTTTCACAATAATCAATTACTTCACTGTTGGGTGGAAACAGTATGGTAATGGCTCCCATCTCTGTGGCCATTGATGCTATTGTTATCCTGTCTCCGATACCCATATCATCAACACAGTCACCATATATTTCAACTGAGTAACCAAGGAGTGAATTGGCTCCGAATTCATTCAGCAGGTTGAGAACAACATCCTTTGCATAAACATTGGAAGGCAATTCACCTTCAAGGATCAGCTTCACTGACTGCGGCACCTTAAACCACACCTTCCCGCTGCTCCAGGAGGCTGCTATATCCTTATCGCCCATACCCTGTCCAAAGGCTCCCACCGCCCCCAGGATATTTGCATGTGAATCGGTTGATACAGCCGTGGATCCCGGGTAAACATAACCTTCATCTATCAACAGATGTGTCCCGATACCTGCATTAATATCATAAACATTTATCCCGTGCTCACGTGCAAACAAACGACACAGGTGCTGATTGACAGCATATTTCTGATCTGAGCCCGTAGGATTGCAGTCGAAGGTAAAAAGTGTCTTTTCCGGATCTTCGATACCGAGATTATAATCCTTTATATTCTTAACCACATTGGCCCCCCCGAAATCACGTGCCACCCTGGCATCAATTACAACATCAACAATATCACCGGGTTTTACCAGTTCTTTTTCTGAGTGATTGGCAATTATTTTTTCTATTATAGTCATTTCCATGTTAGCTTATAATTTAATGATTTCACTATTGTGACAGTTTGCGCCAGGTAAGAGAATGGCAGAAGGCCCTCTCCTGTTTATTTACTTCCCATATATCCGGTATTGCTTTCCAGTGCTTTATCAAATATCATATTATTGAATTGTGAAATATCCTTCAGTGCCTTATCCTTATCAATCTTCCATTGTTCGATTATGGCTTTGTCGTACTCTTCAGCCAGTTCAAAATATTCGTCCTGCAGCCTTTTGATAAATTCTCTCCTTTCACCTATCCTGCTGCCATAATCTTCGTCAATATAATCGGTGACTTCCATAAAGGACCACCAGGCCCTGCCATCATTCCTGTTGTACATATCTTCGGGTACACTGAAGTGCATTTCATAAGCCCTGTGGCTGTCATCAAAGTAACGGAATGATGAAGGAAAGTCCGCGATGCCAAAATATACAGGCATATAGGCATGTACGCAGCCTCTGCGCGGGGCTATCCACATCCTGCATCCTGTTTCCACAGGCAGCCCGTCCCTCAGTTCGGCCACAAAAGACATTTGCTGATGCCCGGCACATATGTTCATCACTTTGTTTTTATGAGGGTTATGCAAGGTATAATGTTCCGAGTCATCCAGCTCTGTTCCTTCGTAATGATTTACAAGCACTGTTATCAGGTCAGTTATTGAAAGAGGTTTAGCAGGGACAAAACTCACGGGCATTTCATCATCTATGTCAAATTCTCCGGATGCAAGCATATTAACCCCTGTCCACATACGACCTATATTTGACATACTCTCTGCTGATCCCGGATTACCGTATGCATCCCTGAAAGAGAATTCCCCGTCAGCAGGATCATACCATTTGCGTGTTATGGCATATTCCTTCAGTCCCTCCGAATACAGGTAGTTTTCACTGTCCTCAAAATCGATTTCCTTAATAATGTAATAATTCGGCAGGTACACAACATGATCATCTGGTATCCTCATTGCCACCCAGTGCTTACCCCTGACAACAGACAGCATCCATGCTTCTTTTGTATCAGCTATGGTGTATGTTCTTCCTGAGGCACTGTAGCCAAACCTGGAAACAAGCTCACCTGCAATCTCGACACCCTTACGTGCCGATTCTGCCCTTTCAGCAACTATCTTCCTGAGGTTATATCCTATACCGCCGTCCACTATTTCACCATAGCGCTCTTTGGAAGGACATGAGTTTGATGTAATGAGCACACCGTTCTCATTAAGGAAACTGTCAGCAAAATCCTGGCCAGGCATTTCGAGCCAAATAGAGGCAAAAGCACTTGATGGCCGGTCTGTTACAGCACCATTCTTCAGGACGATCTTCTCTCCGGTAAAATCAGTGGCACGGCTTTTATAAAAGTTAACCACCTGTGTGCCCCCGTCATCTTCATTGTGACCTACAAGTACATGGCCGCTTGCAGAGGCATCCTTACCCACAATTATGGTTGAGCAATTATATCCTTCCGGCAAATTCTGACCGCTTACCAGGCAGGTAAAAATGAAAGCTGCCAGTAATAAAAATATTTTTTTCATAAGTTTAATATTTATTCTAATGTCGTTAATGAGAACGCTCCAAGTGCACATTCACTTTTTTCACCGAAGAGCTCCAACAGCATTTTCATTTTGTTCTCCGTATTGCTCCTCTAAGTTCATATCTCTTTCTTTGGAAAAATGAATGGACTAAAAATATAAAATGTTATTCAATTGTAAGTATATTAAGATATCATATTTACAGCTTTTCGAAGGAGGCAGGCTAAGAGATGGAAGTTATGTACCTGATTTGTAAAAATATTTTTTGATTTTCTGATATTATATCATATATTTGTATAGAAGCTCATGCTATTAGCATAAGAGGAGTGAATAAGGTAATGGTTGTGTGAAAGAACAGGATTGTATTGCAGACATTGACTTTCACAATTAGGACCTCCAGCAGACATGGAGAGTCTTCCTTATTATCAGACAGTAGATTCCGGGATTATCTTTTAAGAGAACCCGTTCCCTTCTTCCGCAACCATTCATCACTCCTCTTTTTTTATGGTATTAACCGGAATATACAGTCTTAAAAATCTTGCTTATCTTCGTAAAAAAATATTGCCTTTATGCGGACTCATATCAGGCGAAGGGAAAACAATAAAGATCTTATAATAGTCTTTGGTGGATGGGGTATAGACCAGAATGCCTTTATCCCCCTTTGTACTGAATCTCATGATTTCATTCTTTACTACAATTACTCTGCTGATGAGCCACTGGTTCTCCCTGACCGTAAAACATACAGCAAGATAATCCTTATCGGATGGTCCCTGGGTGTATGGGCTGCCGAATACATGTCCGGAACGATGAACCTTAACCCTGATCTGACAATTGCCGTTAACGGAACGCCAGTGCCTGCTGACGACAGGTATGGTATACCCCTGGATATCTTTGAGGGCACACTGAACAATATCGATGAAAGAGGGATGGAAAAGTTTAATATACGGGTATTCGGCAGCAGGTCTGTCCTGGACGAAAACAGGGATAAATTATCAAAACGGAGTATTGCATCACATGCTGCCGAACTGAGATGGCTCTATAACAGGATAATGGAGAATCCTGACAAAAAGTACAGGTGGGATATCGCCCTTACCAGTGTCAATGACCGTGTATTTCCTTCATCAAATATGCTCAACTACTGGCTGGGCAGGGAAGATACCGCACATATTACCACGGAACTGCCCCATTATCCTTTCCATCACTGGAAAACCTTTGATAATATGATTAACTACCTGCTGGAAAAGAGCAGATTAAACTTCACTTATAAGTAGGTTCATATCACTTTCTTTCAGCTTTTCTCCAAATGCTGAGATGATATTGTTCAATTTCCTGTATTCATTCGTCTGCTTCACAGGTATATTGTCACCACCGGCCTTATCTATCCTGGAAAGGACATATTCTATGGTCATTTTGCGTGTATCCATGGCAGGTTGATACAGCCTGTCACGGGGCTGATCAATATTTATTTCGGTAATCAGGCCGGCCGCCACCAGGTTATAAAGTATTTCCCTGGAAAGCCTTACAGGTATCTGTATATTCCTGGAAATTTCACTTGCACTGGCAGGCTCAACACCTGCGATGAATTTTTTTACTATAATGTTCAATATCAGTAAAGTAAGTATTCTTTTCTGGAAAGAATTTATACTGAGCGACTGGTATTCAAACTCATACCTGCCAACATTCTGGTTGGCAAAAGAAATTTCTGCTCCCATCAAAACAACAAGCCAGCTTATCTGCATCCAGACAATAAAGAGGGGGAAAGCAGCAAAGCTCCCATATATTACCGAATACCGTGAAACGCCCATCTGTGAATTAATATAGAGAAGTTGCACCACCTGGAACATAGTGCCGGCTATGATCCCGGCTACGAGGGCTGATTTGAATTTTACTCTTGTATTTGGCATTACCATATATAACATTGTAAACACCAGCCATATAATAACATATGGTATCAGGTTGAACAAAAATACCAGTGCCGGCTTTATCGTGCTCAAAAACAATGTCTGGTCTGATATATTGCCCATCGTTGTATTAAGATATACGGTAAAACTGCCTGATAGCACAATAAACACAGGTGCTATCAACATAATGGAAAGATAATCCGCAAATTTCCTCACCCATGGTCTTGATTTCTTTATTTGCCATATATGGTTGAATGATTTTTCTATATGGTTAAGCACCTGCATAACCGACCATATCAGGATAATAAGCCCTATAACTGCTATAAAGCCACCGCTGCTGGATTCAAGGAAATTTTGAGTAGTGGTCAGTATCCAGTCCATTACCTCCTCATGGCCCGTCAGTGCATTTCGTATTTCTATCTCAAGCCTTTCCTTGAAACCGAAGCTCTGAGCTATTCCAAAAGCTATTGCTACAACGGGTATAATTGACAACAAGGTATTGAAGGTAAGGGCTGATGCCCTGAGCTGAACCTTGTCCTCACGGAATCCTTTGAAAGCCAGCACAAGAATACGGATTTCCCTTACAAGGAACGTCTTTCTCCTGGGCAGATCGCCCAGGGGAATATGCCAGATATCTTCAGTAACATACTTTATTTTTTCCCTGATCCACTTACCTATCTTTTTCATGTGTTTAAAAATTTTTAGTTTACTATAAATGAAGAAAATAAAAATTTTCTTCACTCTGTAAGCGCTTCGCTCTCACATTAACCTTTTTAATCATTTCCTTTTGTGAAATTTTGATTAAAAAAGTTAATGTTCGTTTCATGTGATTATATTTTATTTATTTCATTGGTCATATGGAACTTAACACTAAAAAACCAATCTTTCTTCACATTCAGGAACTCCCGATGAAATTTAATCATTCTTTCGTATGCGGAATTTTAAATTGTTAAAATTACTTCGTGAGCTTGCAAACTCGGTTCATGGTCGTTCCATTATGGAGTGGTTAGTACCTGACAAATATACAAATAGCTTAAGTAATTGTCTTTAGACTAAAATTATTAATTTCGGAAAAAAGTATCTATCCATGGAAACAGACAGCATAAGAGGGCCCCGCCTGGTAATCGACGAAAAAAAATGCTCAGTTAATATCGACAGGATGGTCCGTAAAGCAAAGGAAAATAATTTATTATTCAGACCCCATTTCAAGACTCATCAATCACTTGCCATAGGTAAGTGGTTCAGGTCCCGCGGGGTTGACAGCATTACCGTATCATCCCTTAAAATGGCCTATTATTTTGCCCGCGACGGGTGGAAAGATATACTGATTGGCATAGCCTACAATCCCAGGGAATATGACCTGTATGAGAGATTGTCAGATAAGTGCAGGCTGCAGGTTACCATCAGCTGCCCGGAAACAGCACTGATACTTGCCGGTCAATGCCGTTTTCCTCTCGAAGTAATGATAAAAATTGATACAGGTTATAACCGTACAGGCATAAAATGGGATGATCATGCCAGCCTTGGCAGAACCATGGAATATCTTGGCAAAAACCAGAGGATAACGATAAGAGGACTTATGACGCATGATGGCAGCACTTATGCTTTGAATAAGAGTCAAAAGATCCTTGAGCAGCATCTGAAATCTGCAGAAAGGATAAATATATGTCGTGATAAGATCAAAATGAAAGACCTGATAATATCGGAAGGAGATACTCCTTCGGCCTCACTGGCCAGTAGTTTTAAAGGGATCGACGAGCTGAGGCCGGGAAATTTTGTCTTTTACGACCTCATGCAATATATGAACGGATCCTGCAGATTTGAGGATATAGCACTGGCGTTGATATGCCCTGTGATTGATATAAGGCCTGCCAGCGGAACAATCGTGGTACACGGAGGGGCTGTCCATCTTTCGAAGGATAAGATCACTTTCAATGGTAAGGACGTATATGGCATGATGGCCAGGCTTGACAGCGATGGCTGGCATGAGCCCGGCAATCAAATTTTTATTTCGTCCCTTTCCCAGGAACACGGGATAATAAACTACCCGGTGACTGCAGAAAAGGTAAGGCCCGGGGACCTTTTAGGGGTGATACCCGTACATTCATGTCTTACAGCTGATTGCATGAGAGGATATACCCTCACAGGCGGTGAAAGAATTGATCACATGCAGGGGCTTCCTCAGGATTCTGAATACGTTTTATGATAGCGATTATAGCTGAATAGACCCAGCTTATAGATCTTGAATATTCGCAGGGAGCATTTTGTTGAGCGGAGCATTATCTCTATCCTCCGCTGTCTTTTCTTATAAATATATGCCAGCAGGCGGGGAATACCGGTAGGCCGCAGGTAGAAAAAATATTTCAGGAGGCTTGCCACACTGGCAAAGGTTCGCTTATCCGTGACCTTGTCATAAAGTATATTGAGGTTACTGATGCTGTCCCTTGTCTTAAGTACATAATCACGGTTCGACTCCAGTCCGTCATGTATCAGCCTGTTGTCTATGTGCCCGATGGGGATTCCTGCCTTCTTCAGCTGGTAGGCAAACAATGTATCCTCGTGACCATACTTTTTCAGTTCCTCATTAAATCTGAACTTCTTTAATATCGAGCTTTCAATTAAAAAATTGAATCCTGAAAAGGTTGAATAGGGCTGCTTTCTTCTCTTTTTTAATGATTTTCTTTCATTATGATATCCCCAGTGCCACCTCAGGTACTTATCAGGGTTAGCAGGCGGTGTGCTGTGATAATCAGTCCCGCCAAAGATTACAGGAGCTGTTTTGTAATGCTCAAGCCACCGTCTGAGATAATCCTTGGGATTGCCCTGTATAAGTGCATCAGCATCAATAAACAGCAGGTAATCACCCACGGCCTTTTCTGCCAGCATATTCCTGATGCTTGCCCTGCCCACATTATTCTCACTGATAAGAAGCTTAACCTTGTCAAGCCTGGCCAGTGCTTCATACATACCAAGGTAATCACCTGAACAGCCGTCGGCTCCAATTATTATTTCATCATACTCCTCTATATCTTTCACTCCCTGCTGAAGCCCGGTGATAAGTGAAGCAATGTCATAATCGTATACCGGGATTAGTATTGAAATCATACCCTCATTAATTGAACATCAAATATAGAAAATATTGCCGGATGAAACCAGAAAATTTGGAAAGGTATTTGTAACAATTACTTTTGTTATGTTAAAATAGAAATTTCTGAAAGATGTCAAGAGCCATAATATCATTCTTTGTATTTATCCTTGGAATAAATCTGGCAGCCCGGGAAGCAGCCAAATGTAATATTTCATTTGAAATTAAAAACCATGAGGATAGTTTCATAAGCCTTGCATATCACATGGGTGAGCAACAATTTATAAAAGATACCATTTACACCGATAAAGCTGGAAATGGAGTATTCAAGAGTGATGAGAACCTGGAAAGGGGAATGTATATGATTGTTTTTCCGGATAACGATCTTTTTGAACTTATTATCTCCGATGATCAAAATTTTACTGTCAGCTGCGACAGGAATGATATAATCAATACCCTTAAATTCGAGGGCTCAGAAGAAAATACGGCCTTCCTTGAGTACAGGAAAAAATGGATGGATTTCCAGGAGACAGCCGCAAATAAAAGGCAAGAACTTCAAAAACTCTCAAACAGTGATTCCATAAGCATAGTCCGGGAAGAGATCTCTTCCCTGGAGGAAGATATGCTCGGATACATCAGGTCCACTGCAAAAAAGCATGAAGGCAGTCTCCTCTCATCAATATTGTATTCAATGCTGCCTGTTGAAGTTCCTGAATTTGAGATTCCCTTCAATGTTTCAAACAGGGACTCCATGCAATGGGTACTGGGATACCATTATAATAAAGAACATTTCTTTGATAACACCAGGCTGGATGATGCGGGACTCATCCGCACTCCCATACTGCATGGCAAGCTTAAGACATTCTTTTCCCGCACGATAATACAGGCCCCCGACTCCGTGATCCCGGAGATAAGGAAAGTTGTTGACCTGGCCAGCGCTAACAGGGAGACCTTTCAATATGTGACCTCTTTCCTGTTCAACCACTTCAGGCAAAGCCAGATAATGGGACATGACGGTATCATCGTAATGCTCGCAGACGAGTACTATTTAAATGGCAAGGCTGACTGGGTAAGCAAAGAATTTCTGGAACAGCTTGAAAAAGATGTGGCCGGTATTCGTCCAAGCCTTATTGGGAAAAAAGCAGCTGACCTTACCATGGAGACATATGCAGGTGTATTCAGGTCACTATATGATATCAGGTCAGATTTCACAATAGTATATTTCTGGGAACCAAACTGTGGCCACTGCAAGACCGTAACGCCGGCATTGAGGGATATTTACAGGGAACACAGGAACCGGGGCATTGAAGTCTTTGCAGTCTGCACCCAGAATAACAGGAAAGAATGGGAGGAATATATTGCAGAACATGAACTGGACTGGATAAACGGGTGGGATCCGCTCAGAAGCACCGCTTATGATTTTTATTATAATGTCAGGGCAACACCCCTTATATATATTCTGAATAAGGACAAGGAAATAATTGCAAAGAAATTGCCGGTTGAAAATATTGTGGATTTCATCAACACTTACAGGCGTATTAATAGTCAGTGAGAATCATCCTTTCAGCACTTCTTTCATATAAAGGACGAGACTATAAATATCTGTAAATTGTTTCCTTACTACAGCACTCTCATATAACCATGAAGTATGATCCTTATCCGTTATTATTGTCACCGAGGGACTTACAGCATCAGATCTGGCTTTGATACCCAGCCTGTTAAGTGCTCTTTCAGTCCAGTATCTAAGCAGACCTGAACCTTCAAGTTTAATGGTCATCCTGGTATGTACAGGACGGGTAAAGACTCCCTCATCCGGTTCAAAGCTGAGATCGGAAGAGGCAAAGAGCTTATTGAACGATCCATCAAGGGCAAGATCCTCAGGTCCCCCCGCTATGATCCCATCCTCTGTTGCTATCCAGGCCAGGTCAACCTCCCTGATGGCTATGTGTATGTCGTGAGATGAAAAGATTACTGATTTATTTCTTTCCACCGATAGTTTCCTCAGCAGTGTTACCAGGTCATACCTGTTGGGCAGGTCAAGGAAAGCAGTGGGTTCATCCAGTATAATCAGTTCTGTATCCTGGGCCAGCGCCCTGGCTATCATTGTTCTTTGTTTTTCACCGTCAGACAGCTCGCCGATATTTGTTCCCGAGTATTTTTCAAGCCCGACATTATATATTGACATCTCCACTATTTCCCTGTCATCAGCACCAAGCCTGCCCAGCCAGTTTGTATGTGGAAAGCGGCCCAGGGAAACGACCTCATAAACTGACATGTTATAAGCACTGCGGGTGCCTGCGAAAACAAAACTTATTTTCCTGGCAAGTTCTGATTTTGAATAGGACTCGAGCCTCCTGCCCGCCAGGTAAATTTCCCCTCTTATCTTATCCTGCAATCCGGCTATTGTCCTCAGGAGAGTGCTTTTACCTATCCCGTTCGAACCAAGAAGAGCAAGCATTTCCCCTCTCCTTACTGATAAATCCAGGGGTGCCATCAGCAACTTTTCACCACGCTTACCCGGATTATATCCTATCAGGAGAGACTCCAGTGTTACTATATTATCACCTGCTGAAATCATGAGAGCCTGATGAATTTATTCCGTCCGACAATAATCCATATTAAAACAGGTATGCCTATTAAGGCAGTTACTGAATTAACAGGCAATATTTTACCGCTTCCGGGTAATTGGCTTAAAATATCGCTGGCCAGTAAGACAATGCCTCCGAGGAGTATTGTCCCAGGTATCAGATAATTATGTGACGATGTTGCAAAAATAAGCCGGCATATGTGGGGAACGGCTATGCCAATAAAAGCAATTGGCCCGCAGAAGGCAGTTACACTGCCAGCCAGTATGCTTGTGCTGATGAAAAT
>JAZBOI010000334.1:0-5304 GCA_036351095.1 Bacteroidales bacterium
AACAGTATACAGAATATTGACGGTATTACACGTACGGAAACACTTATCTCCCTGGAAGAATCAATCAACAGGCAGATACCCGTACTGTTAAAGGAAGGAGAATGATATCGCCCTGAAAAGGTCGTATTGGCTCTCACTTAAACCGGCCCGGAATATTTTTTTAAAAGCCCATAAATCCTTGCTGACCGCGACGGGCTCAAGCGGCTTTGCCTTGTCAATCATCCCCTGCAGAATTTTTTCAGACTGTTTTTTTCTGCCCGCCTGTTATGTTTTGGAATCTTATTCGTCATTAGTATGGTATTCAAAAACTTTAAAACTGAAAAATGATGAAAAGAATTATTACTCCTATTGTGCTTTTTGTTTTTGCACTGACATTAAATGCCCAGAGTTCCATAGACAGGTTGTTTGACAGGTACCAGGGCGCTGATGGATTCGTAACTGTTACGGTGTCAGGAAATTTCCTTAAACTGGCCGGCGCATTTGATGATGATGACGAATTCCTGAAGCATGCTGATAAATTTACTTCCATCCGTATTCTTGCCCAGGAGGATGATGATGTGGTTGTGGAAAATTTTTATGATATGGTCATGGATGAACTTACAAAGGGCGGATACGAAGAAATGGTGAGGGTCAACTCATCCGATACCGACCTGAAAATCATGGTCAGGGCTGAAGGAGACATATTTACTGAATTCCTTCTTGTGACCGGCGGAGATGACAATGCCATAATACAGATAAAGGGCAGACTCACGGAAAAAATCATGAAAGAAATAGCTGATGAGCTGGAGGATGATGATCATTTGTTCGGAATGAGATAAACATATTTTTATATACATTTGAAACCTGGTGAACGCATATTTGAATCATGACCAGGAAGGAATTTGAAACTGACATAGTACCTTTAAGCAGCACCCTGTACCGTTATGCCTTCCGTTTCCTCTCAAGCAGAGAGGAGGCGGAAGACGCGGTTCAGGAAATCTTCCTGAAAATATGGAAGATGCGTGATAAAATTTCTGAATTTAAAAATATTCAGGCTTTTATGATTACTATGACACGTAACCACTGTCTCGACAGGTTGAAAAGAAAGAGAATGGAATATATTGATGATAAAGCTAACAGTGATGCTGCAACTCCTGCTGAAGGCTTTGAAAAGAACATGGAAGACAGTGAGAATTTCAGGATTATTACAGGAATAATAGCTGCCCTGCCTGAAAATTACAGGTGTGTAATTCACCTTCATGATATTGAAGGATACGCGTATGAAGAGATAGCTGAAAAACTGGATGTTGACATTAAAAACCTCCGGGTAATCCTCTCCAGGGCAAGAAAAATGGTCAGGGAAGAACTAAAAAAAAAGAATTATGAACTGGTCAGTGCTTAAAAATTTACTTGAGAAATTCTACGAGGGAATATCAACGGCAGATGAAGAAAGGAAAGCCCTTGAAATGCTTCGGAGAAATGACCTCCCTCCTGAATTTTATGATGACAGGATGATACTGGAAGGACTGTATGGGAAGTCTGAAATCCCTGAGCCTTCACCGGACCTGGGTAAAAGGATCATGACCGCTATTGACGATTCGGAAAAGGAGAAAAGAATAATTGGCGGTAAGAGACGTCTGTACAGCATGGTTGCAGTGGCTGCAAGCCTGCTGGTTATTATAAGCTTCTGGTTCGTTTTAGCTGATAATAACAGGGTCAGGGATACTTATAGTGATCCTCAGCTTGCCTATAACGAAACAGTCGAAATACTGTATTACCTGTCTGAAAATCTAAATACGGGCAGGACCCAGATGGAAGATCTTTCAATGATCAGTGATGCAAGAACCAAACTGGAACTCCTGCCTGAGTCCAGGAATGCTGTTTCAAAGGAGTTAAAGGCGCTGAGGTATATCGAAAACAGCGTTAAACTGTTGAATATGAATAGTAATGAAAAATCTGATGAGCAAAACTAAAGAACATAAAATAATGAAAAAGACAGTAATCACTTTATTTACCCTAAGCCTGGCCCTGTCTTCATTTGCACAAAAGAATCCTATAGATGCAATGTTTGACAAATATGCCGGGAAAGAAGGGATCACCACTGTATTCATCTCGAGCAAAATGTTCAGTATGATGGGAAGAGTGGACCTGGATGACGATGAACTGCAGGATGTTATGAACAACCTTAAGTCAATACGCATACTTACGGTTGATGATGATGAACTCAATCAAAAGCTGAATTTCTTTTCCGAACTTGCAAAGGATCTCGACTTCAATGGCTATGAAGAACTGATGGTGGTTAAAGAAAGTGATAAGGACCTTAAATTCCTTGTTAAGGAAAGAGGTAAAAGGATAGAAGAACTGCTTATGATAGGAGGAGGGCCGGGACAGAATGTGCTTATATCCATTAAAGGCGACCTCGACCTGGAAAATATTACCTCCATAAGCAAAACAATGGGCATTGAAGAATTACAGAATAACGTGAAATACTGATCCTATGAAATATCTTTTTCTGAGCCTCCTGGCAGTAACTATCCTTGGCTTCTCATCATGCTCAGGGAAGAAAGGAAATGAAGACATATTTACAGAATTTGAAGGAGATAAGGGCGTTTATATGGTTAAATTACCCCCGGCACTGTTCATGAATCTTATAGGGATGGAAAAAAGTAATATTGATACTGAAGCCATGGGGAATATTAAACTGGTTAAACTGCTTATATACAGCCGGGAAAATGATACCGACAGTGAGAGAGCTGATATGTATGGAAAGATAAGTGGTAAACTGGCTGACTATGAATATGAAAACCTTATCGGGTTTAACTCCGGCAAAGTATTTATTTCTGCATATGTTCTTGAAAATGTGGATTATATATCCGACCTTATGATTGTGTTCAGGGAAAACGAATCGCTGGCATGCCTTGGATTGTCCGGTCGCCTCAAAGGGGATGAAATTATGCAGTTTGCATCAGAAATAGAATATAACAGGCTCCGTGACTTCGTAAACGGGCACTGATTATATCTGAATTTTTAATCCTCTCTTTGATATAATTAACAATAATTCTACATTAGCATAACTAAAAATTATGCTATGAGAAGACTAAAAGCAAGAACCTGCCTAAATTCATTGGTGATTACCATACTGATTCTAACCGGCCCTAAAGCGGGCGCACAGGTTGAGGCTGACTTCCTTAAAGCAGGAGTGAACGATGGTATGAAACTGATGGAAGCATATATCGAACCTTTCGCAAATGCTTTCGGGGCAGGCTTCAATTCTGCCTGGTACAACACTGCCAAACCCCATAAATTAGGTGGCTTTGATGTTACCCTCAGTGTAAGTGCCGGTTTTGTGCCGTCCGATGCACTTGAATTTGACCTTGCAGCTATGGATTTTGAAAATCTTAGGCTGGTCGACCCAATGGCTAATACCATGGCACCGACAGTGGCAGGGGCAAATGAAAATGGCCCTGCATTGCAGTTTTTGCAAACACTTCCCTCATCACCGGGAACCGAAATTGAAATGATAAATTTTGAATCACCACGTGGAATAGACTGGACTATCGTACCCGCACCCATGCTCCAGGTTGGGATCGGGCTGCCCTTTGCCTCGGAGATCAAACTCAGGTATATACCAACCACACCTGTGGATGAGGGCTCAGTAAGACTTCTCGGAGGAGGCCTGATGAAAAGTATTTCGGAACATATCAAGGCATTCACGCTACTGCCATTGAACATATCCGTATTCGGAGGATACAATAGCCTGCGGGGTGAGGTACCCATCAGTGTGGAACCCGATACCGATATAAATTATGTCTCCTATTCAATGGCTGATTTTGCAGACCAGTCCTTCATCGTTGATGTGAGTGCATGGACAATATCCCTTATCGCCAGTATCGACATACCTGTAGTCAGCGGATATTTGGGTGTAGGCTATGGTAAAACCATGACAAATATGAATATTGAGGGGAATATCCCCCTCCCGGTCCTGGATCCTGATATCTCTGTAAACAGTCCTGTATACACTGATGAAGGTGTGGTTGAAGAAGTGGAAAAGATAAGTATAGAAAATTATTCAGGACTGAGGTTTAATGTTGGCGGGCGACTCAAGCTGGGCGTCTTTACCATACACACTGATTATACCTACGCCAGCTACAATGTGCTGACTGTGGGACTGGGTGTTTCTTTTCGCTGAGAAGAACACAGCTCCCGGCTAACTTCCATTCATGGACTATATTTGTTACTTTTGCAGCAAATAAATGCATTATTTACCGTGCCGGATGGAAGTACACACATAAGGAATAAGTACAGGGCCCTGCTGAGAGCTTCAGCTCATCTTATTAAGAGCAGGGAAGACCAGAAAAAAGTAAGGAAGGCCCTTGAAATGCTTGTTGATTGCCTGGGCGATACCAGGACAATAACAGGTGAATCATCGGTAATACATGCTCTGTCCGTTGCCAGGATGGTGGTCGAAGAAATGGGTCTGGGCCTGTCTTCACTGATAGCTGCTATACTGCACGATTGTGCCGGCAGGATCGACCTTGCTGATAAAAACCTGGAAAAGATATTCGGTGTAAATGTTATGAAAGTCCTTAAAGGACTGTCGAATATAGAAAATATTGAAACCGCCAGGTCAACCTACCAGGCTGAAAATTTTCTCAAGCTTATACTCAGCCTTGCTGAAGATATCAGGGTTATACTGATTAAGCTGGTTGAACGCCTCGAATATATGAGGAAGCTCGGTGGAGCAAAAAGCGACCTTCGCCTGAGACTGGCCTCAGAATCATATTTCCTGTATGCACCACTGGCACACAGGCTGGGACTGTATAAGCTAAAATCGGAGATGGAGGACAGGGCAATGATGTACCTCGACCCAGCTGCCTACAGGATGATCGAACAAAAACTCAAACAAACAACTTCTTCGCGTAACAGGCTTATACGCGACTTCTCCCTTCCCCTGAAGAAAGAACTCGACAGTAACAATATTAAGTACCAGATCAGGGGCCGAACAAAGTCAATCCATTCAATCTGGCAAAAAATGAAACGCCAGGGTGTTGAGTTTGAAGAAGTATATGATGTTTTTGCCATCAGGATAATCCTGGACACGGAAAGGGTGAAGGAAAAAGCCGAATGCTGGAAAGTGTATTCCCTGGTTACAGATCTCTACCAGCCAAATCCCAGCAGGCTGAGAGACTGGATATCGGTACCCAAATCCAATGGCTATGAATCCCTTCATACAACAGTTATCGGTCCGCGTAACAAATGGGTTGAAGTGCAGATACGAAGCACCAGGATGGATAATATCGCTGAAAAAGGACTGGCCGCACATTA
>JAZBOI010000335.1:0-2760 GCA_036351095.1 Bacteroidales bacterium
AGGCGAGCAGGAGGGCAAAAAAATAATGTTCAGGGCCGACCTGGATGCCCTTCCGATAAAAGAGATCAGCGAGCTTGAATACCGGTCTGTCTACAGCGACAGGGCACATCTGTGTGGTCATGACGGCCACATGACAATGCTGGCCGGGCTGGCAGAAGCACTGAATAAGAACAGGCCCCTTAAAGGTGAGATCATATTGCTTTTCCAGCCATCGGAAGAAACGGGTGAAGGTGCAGCCAGGGTGCTCGAGGATAGTAAGTTCACAGCATCCGTAAAGCCTGACTATGTGTTTGCTCTGCATAACCTCCCCGGTTTCCCGGCAGGCTCTGTGATTATAAACGATAGCATATTCAGCTCTGCCTCGGTGGGATTAACGGTATGCCTTTACGGCAAGGCATCCCATGCTGCTGAACCGTCAAAAGGCAAGACCCCGGTAAGGGCCCTTTCACGTATAATAGATGCACTCCATAAGGTCCAGCAAAGCAGGGACCTGTTTAGTGATTTTGTTCTGGGCACCGTTGTACATATTAACCTGGGGGAGAAAAGGTTTGGCACCTCACCTGAATATGGTGAGATTTCAATGACCCTCAGGGCATACAGGGATGATGATATGGAAGTGCTGAAAAACAAAGTGATAAGTGCGGTCAGGAATATTTGCGAAGAAGAAAAAATTAGATTTGAATCCGGGTGGAAAGAAGAATTCCTCTCACTGGGAAATGCCCCCTACCCTGTTCAAATAATAAAAAAAGCGGCAGGGGAATCCGGGCTTGAACTTATCAAGATGGATGAGCCCTTTAAATGGTCAGAAGATTTCAGTCATTTTACCAGGAAATACGAGGGTGCCATGTTTGGCCTTGGAGCAGGCACAGAACAGCCTGCCCTGCATAATCCTGATTACGATTTCCCGGATGAAATAATTGTTCCCGGTGTAAATATGTTTTTTAATATCTACAACTTAATAAATCAATAACACAGGCATATGCACACCACATCAGTGATTGAACTAAAAAGATCTGCCCTTGAAAATAATATTGAATTTATCAGGGGACATATATCCGAACGTTCAAAGATATCCTCGGTGGTCAAAGGCAATGCCTACGGTCATGGCATAAAAGAATTTGTCTGGCTGGCAGAGGGACAGGGAATAAATCATTTTTCAGTTTTTTCTGCCGACGAGGCAGAACAGGTTTTTAAATGCAAACAGCCTGCAACGGATATTATGATCATGGGCTGGCTCGAAGGCGAACAGGTGGAATGGGCAATTGAGAACGATATTGAATTCTATATATTTGATCTTAATTTTGTTAATGAGACCATAAGGGCCTCGGGGAAAGTGGGTAAAGCTGCAAGGGTTCATATAGAAGTTGAAACAGGAATGAACCGTACGGGGTTTAAAAACAGTTCACTTAAAACACTGGTCAGCTTAATAAAAGACAACAGGGAATGTTTCGACATAAAGGGCATCTGCACACATTACGCCGGGGCAGAAAGCATAGCCAACCATGTAAGGATACAGAAACAGATACGCAATTTTAACAGGATTTACAGGAACCTCGTCTCCAAGGGCCTGGAACCGGATATGCGACACACAGCCTGTTCAGCAGCTGCAATGAATTACCCGGGCACATGCATGGACATGGTCAGGATAGGTATCATGCAGTACGGTTTCTGGCCCAGCCCGGAGACCTTTATTCAATATGCACACCGGCAGGCAGATAAGACAGATCCACTGACAAGGATATTAAGGTGGAAAAGCAAGATAATGACCATCAAGGAAGTAAAAGAGGGGGAATTTATCAGTTACGGAACCAACTACCTGGCCCAGGAAGATAAAAAAATAGCTGTTATACCGGTTGGATATTCAAGCGGGTACAGCAGGATACTCAGTAACCAGGGCCGGGTGTTGATCAATGAGACCTTTGCGGATGTGATAGGCCTGGTAAATATGAATATGATGATAGTTGACGTTACTCTCATCCCCTCGGTAAAAAGAGGTGATGAAGTGGTGCTTATCGGTAAGCAGGGTAAGCTCGAGATAACTGTTAATTCATTCAGCGCCATGAGTGATACCATGAACTACGAACTACTGGTGCGCTTACCGCAAAATATTGAAAGAAAAATCGTAAATTGATAGCCTTATGGCATTTATAGAATTTCATACAAATAAGCTTAAACATAACTTTGAGTACCTGGAAAATCTTTTCGAGAGTAATAATATTAAGTGGGCTATTGTCTCCAAGCTCCTTTGCGGAGAGAAATCATACCTCGAGGAAATTATAAACCTTGGTATAAAAAAAATATGTGACTCCAGGGTTACCAACCTGAAGGTGATAAAAAGTATTGATAAGGATATTGAGACCATATACATAAAACCACCGGCCAAAAGAAGCATCAAAAGCATCATCAGGTTTGCAGATGTCAGCTTCAATACCGAGTACTACACCATCAAGCTGCTGTCCGAGGAGGCAGGGCGCCAGGGTAAGGTCCATAAAATAATGATAATCATTGAGACAGGTGAGCTGCGCGAAGGTGTGATGGCAGAGGATTTCCTCGATTTCTACGGAAAGGTATTCGAACTGCCAAATATTGATGTGATCGGCATAGGGACAAACCTCTCATGCCTTTACGGCGTACTGCCGAACAGGGATAAACTGATACAGTTAAGCCTTTATGAGCAGCTCGTTGAAGCTAAATTCAATAAGAACATACCCTTTGTTTCGGGAGGTTCATCCGTGACAATCCCCCTGATCCTGAACAACA
>JAZBOI010000336.1:0-4305 GCA_036351095.1 Bacteroidales bacterium
AGGAAAGACATAGAGATAATGGCCCCGGCCGGTTCCCGTGAATCACTTATGGCTGCCGTGCAGGGTGGAGCCGACTCAGTATATTTTGGGGTTGAACAGCTTAACATGAGGGCACGCTCATCTCATAACTTCACTGAAAAGGACCTGCCTGAAATAGTTAAAACCTGCAGGGATAACAATCTTAAAAGTTACCTCACCCTCAACGTTGTCATATATGATGAAGAGACGGAACAGCTTAAAAGGATTATATCAAAAGCAGCAGAAAGCGGTGTATCAGCCATAATAGCATCCGACCTGGCAGCCATACAGCATGCACGTGAAGCAGGACTTGAAGTACACCTGTCCACACAGGTAAATATAAGCAACTTTCATGCATTGAAATTTTACTCACAGTGGGCTGATACCGTTGTACTGGCAAGGGAACTCAATCTTTCACAGGTCAGGAAAATACATGAGCAAATTCTTGAGGACGATACGCGGGGGCCTTCAGGGAGGCAGGTCAGGATAGAAATGTTTGCCCATGGTGCACTGTGCATGGCCATATCGGGTAAATGCTACCTCAGCCTGCATGAGAACAATAAATCCGCCAACAGGGGCAACTGTTACCAGACATGCCGTAAAGGATACACTGTAAGGGAAAAAGAAACAGGATATGAGCTCGACATAGACAATGAATATATCATGTCGCCCAAAGACCTGTGCACCATTGGCTTTGTCAATAAGCTCCTGGATGCAGGAGTACGGGTATTGAAAATTGAAGGCAGGGCCCGTTCACCTGAATATGTGAAAACGGTATCCGAGGCCTACAATGAAGCCGTGGAGGCCGTCCTTGGAGGCTTTTACGGGCAGGAGCTTATCGGGAGGCTCAGGGAGAAACTGGCTACTGTTTTCAACAGGGGATTCTGGGATGGTTATTATCTGGGCCGGAAAATGGGGGAATGGAGTCACAATTACGGCTCAAGTGCCACAAGGAGAAAGATATACCTGGGTAAGGTAAGCAATTACTTTAGCAGGCTTAAAGTGGCAGAGATAAAGCTGGAAACGGGTGAACTGCGGAAAGGAGATGAGCTGCTGATCATTGGACCCACCACGGGCGTAGTGAACTATACCGTGAATGAGATAAGGCTTGACGACAGGGTCACCACGAGCGCGCCGAAGGGAGAGAGCTGTTCGGTCCCGGTTGACACTTTTCTGCGCCGTTCAGATAAAATATACAGGTGGGTTAATGCTTCTGAAATCAGGCGCCAGTAGCCCGGTCTTCCATCTCATCGGCCAGCCTCTTCACTTTAAGGGCATTCTCATAAGGATCATCGGAGGGCGACTCTATATAAAACACCTGTCCTTCCGGCCTCTGCGACAGGCTGTAAGAGTAGGTCCTGTCATAATACTTCAGCACTATTTCTATAGCCATGTCCAGCTTATCTGACCTTATGGCCTCAATGGCATTCGAAGTATTCAGTCCACCCAGCTTCGCTGATATTTTTTTCACCGAATGAATAAGCTGGTCCCGGGAGTAAATACCGTATTCTTTCCTGAGCCTTGGAAGTCTTGCTTTGATATCCGGCATAAGGGCAATTACCTTTGATCTGCTCATTTCCTCAAAAAAGCCATGGTTTATGTTCACCGATCCTATGTTATGGCTTTCGTCTTCCACAAAGAAACGCTGCCCGGGCGCTGTTTTTCCCAGGGCTTCAAAAAGAAGGTTATCAAAATGCTCCGATGAAGGCTGATCGGGCTGGCCCAGTGCACCAAAAGCCGATCCTTTATGACAGGCCAGTCCCTCAAGGTCAACAACCTGTTCACCCATTCGTGACAGCTCTGCCAGGATTGCTGTTTTGCCGCTTCCCGTCAGTCCACCCAGCACAATCATCTTACCTGGCCTGGCAAGTTCCGACAGTATGTAATTCCTGTAAGCCTTGTAGCCACCTTCCAGCACGCTGCACTCTATACCCCCGTTTGAAAAGAGCCAGGCCATGCTTGCACTGCGGCTTCCGCCCCTCCAGCAGTAAAGGAGCAGCTTCCCCTGTTTCCCTGCTACTTTAAGCCCCTGTTTTAAGAGGTCTGACATTTTGGGTCCTGCAATATCCAGTCCCAGCATTATTGCACTGAGCTGATCCTGCTGTTTATATACAGTACCCACCCTGGTCCTTTCATCATCATTGAAAAGGGCTATATTGAATGCCCCGGGTATATGACCCTTGTTAAACTCAGAGGGCGTTCTGACATCAACTATGGGGATTGAAGACGAAAGGTCAACAAAGTCTTTTGCACCGGTTCTGACTGCCTGTTTGTTCAAATCACCTGGAAAAATATTCATATAAAATATCCATGACGTCCTCCTGCCTGACAGGTTTTGTAATAAACCGGCGTATGCCGGCTATTTCAGCTTTCTGGACTGATCCTGCAGTGCTGTCTGCACTCAGGGCTACAATGACAGTGCCGGGTGAATGACCCAGTATTTCCTTTGCTGCTGTGTATCCATCCATCTCAGGCATAATAAGATCCATGAATATTATATCATATTTTTTTTGCCTGGCTTTTTCAAGTCCTTCTTTGCCATTGACGGCTATGTCAGTTTCAATGCCCAGGTTTTTAAGAATTGTAACAGCCACCTTCTGGCTTATAAGATTATCTTCAACCACCAGCACCTTAAGATTCTTTTTTATCTCATCGCTCAGGTCTCTTCTGGTATCTGACTTAAGGTCCGGAAATCTTTTTCTTATAATGTTAAGCAGTTCATCGCTGTTATATGGTTTAACAAGGTATTCATCAACCTCATATTGTATACACCTGACGTAATTTCCCCTTTTATCAGCTGAACTGATCATGATTATCAGGAACTCCCTTTGCAGCTTATTCTCCCAAAGTGTTTTTGCCACCTCGAAGCCGTTGAAGTCAGGCGTATCGAGGATAATGATCACCTTATACCTTTCCTCGACATGCTCCAGGTTTGACCTGATGAGGTTTACAGATTGCTGTTGCCAGCTGGTTACATAGGAAGCAAGTCCAAAGCGATGGAGAGAATTGAGAAGATTCTCATCCCTGTCTCTCAGGCCGCTAATAACCAGTGCTTTAATATCAGAAAAATTATTTACCGTGTCAGCGCCATAGTCTTTGGCAGGTCTTACATCCGAATACAGCCTTATGCTGAATTCGAACCTGGCTCCCGGGCTGTCATGCTTATCTGAAAGACCTGAAGGACTTGAGGCTTTAAGCTGGCCACCCATCATTTCAATAAGCTGCCTTGTTATCTGGCCACCCAGACCCTTGCTGTCATAATTTTTAAGGTTGCCTGTTTCAGATTGAACATATTCCCCGAACAGTTTTCTGAGCATGCTGCTGTCATAATCCTGTCCCGTATCCCTCAGGTCGAAATTTACAAGTACTCCTCCATCACCTGGTTCTGCAAGGCTTACCTCAAGTTTTATTTCCCCCTGCCCGGTATGCTCCATTGAGGTGTTTAGCAGGTATGACAGTACCTGCCTGAAGCGGTAAGGGTCTCCCACCACCCTTTGCGGTATATTCTCCCCCATCTCCCAGTTAAGGCTTACATTCTTTTTGGCCGTCGTGCCTGCAATGGTAAAGCAATAGTCGATTTCCCTCTTCAGATCAAAAGGCACTTCGTCGAGCATCATGCTTCCCTCCTCTATTTTTGAAAAATCGAGCATGTCATTGACTATCTCCATCAGCATATCAGAGGAATTCTTTACCAGGCTTATCACTTTCTGTGTTTCAGGATCATTGTCCTTCTTTGCCAGTATGTCCGTCATTCCTATTATCCCGTTGAGCGGGGTTCGTATCTCATGGCTTATCTTTGAGATAAATTCCGATTTCATCTCCCTGGATCTGAGATCCTGCCTGTGAGCTACATCCAGCATGGTCACATCCATCACCACTATCATGCTTGCCTCCTCTCCCCGGAAGCTTACAGGAATTTCCTTCCTGTACAATACCGTATCAAGGCCCTGCCTGCTAACCATCATAAACTGGTTGGGCTCATAGCCCGGGCCCAGTGTCTCCGCAAAATATACCCCTTTGCCTGAATGCTCTGTCTCCGGCATTAACTTCCCCTCCATTTCACTGTGATGAGGGTATTCGAACATTGTAGCAGCCGTTTCGTTGGCTTTCAGTATTTCATTATTCTTATTGACCACCACTATGCCTACCGGCATAAGCTCAATAAGCCTTATAAAAGACTGCTCTGACTCCCTCAGCCTGCCTGCACTGTAGGACTGGCTGCTGATATACCTGCGGTAGAGGATTATCAGGAAGACAATCAGTAAGAGGGTAAGCGATACGATGAGC
>JAZBOI010000337.1:0-2202 GCA_036351095.1 Bacteroidales bacterium
AAAGTCACCCGGCACAGGTGAATTGCACGGCATGTATATGCCGGTAGAAGAAGCAAGGGCAGGAATAATGCTGGTGCACGGGATTGGAGAGCATACAGGAAGGTACACTCACCTGGCTGAATACTTTAATCAGAATGGCTATTCTTTTATCGGCCTTGACCTGCCGGGACATGGCAAATCACCCGGTAAGAGGGGACACATCAGCAGCTTAAGTGTGTGTAATAATATCATAGATTCCATGCTTGACCACCTCCGGAAAGAGCGTGACGATCTGCCTGTTATTTTATACGGTCACAGCCTTGGGGGAGGTATAGCTCTTAATTATCTCCTTTCCGCAGATAAAATTCAAAAGGCTGTGATCAGCTCACCCTGGTTGAAATTAAGGGATGATCCTCCCAGGATGAAAGTACTTCTTGCCTCAGCAATGCAATTCATTCTGCCTTCGTTTGTCCAGAATTCGGGCCTGGATCCGGAAGATTACTCATCAGATCCTGACATTGTTAAGGATTATATCTCTGATCCCTTAAATCACCCGATGATATCTGCCGGGCTATACCTGTCTGCTGTCCGGAATGCTGAAGAATTATTGCAGTGCAGGAACGAATTGTCTGTACCGGTTCTTCTTATACATGGGGGAAAGGACAGGATATTATCTGTCGAAGGATCCAGAATCTTTGCCGGAAACAACCCCATGGCTGAAATCAGGATATGGGAAGAGGGCCGGCATGAGTTACATAACGAAACATTTCGTGAGGAAGTAATGGAATATATTCTTGAATGGTTAAATAAATGATCATTAAGCCTTCATGTTACGAAAGCATACAGGATCATTATAACACTTTCCAATCAAGAAGGTTCCATACGAACTGCTGAACTTACAATAACTAGAATCTATTATTTTCGGATGAAACACCCATTAAAAAATCATCATTGTTTAACAACAGGAGTATGCTTATTTTTTAATGGTAAGTTCCATGTGACCAATGAAATAAATAAAATATAATCACATGAAATTCAGGACTGAAGTTGAAATCAATGCATCAGGGAAAAAGATTGACTATTCCACACCCGTGATCTTAACCGGCTCATGCTTTGCAGAAGAGATTGGCCGGCAATTCTCATACGGCAAATTACCTGTGCTCACCAATCCATTTGGGGTTTTGTATAATCCCTTTTCAACGGCACATTCACTTGAACTTATTATGGAAGGCAGGGAGTATAGAGAAGATGATCTCTTCAAGTATGAAGGCAGATACCTGAGCTTTTCCCATGATACAGGTTTTTCATCACGTGACCCGGAGGAATCACTCGATAAAATAAACCGGTCTCTAAGAGCAGCGAACATCTTCCTTGAAGAAGCATCTTTCCTTTTTATTACTTTCGGTACGGCCTGGGTTTACAGGTGGAAGGATGATAACAGGGTGGTGGCCAATTGCCATAAAATACCGGCAGCTAAATTCAGCAGGCAACTTCTTAAACAGGAAGATATTAGCTCAAGGTGGCTTGATATTATAGAAAGGCTTCGAAACTTTAACAGTGAGCTGAAAATAGTATTTACTATCAGCCCGGTCCGTCATCTTAAGGATGGAGCCCATGGCAACCAGTTAAGCAAGTCCACCCTCTTGCTGGCAATAAACGAGCTGGTAAATCAGAACAACAGTCTGTCATATTTTCCTTCCTTTGAAATTATGCTGGATGAGCTCAGGGATTACAGGTTCTATAAAAAAGACATGGTCCATCCTTCTGAAAGCGCCGTGGATTATATGTGGGAAAAATTCAGTCAATCTTATTTTACTGAAGAAACAGCTGGAATATATGAAAGGGTTAAAAAAATCAGCTCAGCTACGGAACATATTTTAATGGGAAATGATGATGTGGATCTTAAAAGATTCAGCAGGTCAATGCTGGATAAAATTGAAAATCTCAGGAACGATTACCCTTTTGTTGATCTTGTCCGGGAAGAAGAATATTTCAGGAATATCCTTAAATAAGTAAACCTTTTGTCTAAAGAAGTGTTTGTTATATTAAACAAACATTAATCAACTAACGATGACTGGAAAACGGATGAGAATGCCTTTCATACACAGCTACAGACACAGGTATATTTTTATATTATTACTGCTTTCAATTTTCCCTGCAATGTCAGCCCAGGAGAAGGAGGGAAGGATAAAAGGCCGTGTTTATAATGAGGTCACCAATGAA
>JAZBOI010000338.1:0-5143 GCA_036351095.1 Bacteroidales bacterium
AAACCGGGTACATCCGGACCTTCTGCGTAATCTTAAATGGACCAATATAGGACCGAAAAGGGGAGGCAGGTCAATAGCCGTTGCAGGCAGCTCAATTCGTCCAAATGAGTATTATTTTGGAGCAACCGGTGGTGGACTCTGGAAAACGACAGACGGGGGAAATACATGGTCGCCTGTAACAGACGGAAAAATATCAGGTTCATCAGTCGGGGCTGTTGCTGTCTCTGAATCAAACCCCGATATAGTATATATGGGAATGGGTGAGGCACAGCTGAGGCAGAATGTGTTGCAGGGCGATGGAGTATATAAGTCTGGGGATGGCGGCAAAACATGGAAGCATCTCGGACTGGAGGAAACGCAGGCAATCAGCAGGATCAGAATACACCCGGCTAATCCTGACATTGTCTATGTGGCTGCTCTTGGACATCCTTTCGGGCCTAACCCGGAAAGAGGTGTATTCAGGTCAGAGGACGGAGGGATATCCTGGGAGAAAATACTTTATAAAAACGATAAGACCGGGGCAATAGACCTGGCCATAGACCCGAATAACCCGGCAGTAATATATGCAACATTGTGGGAAGTATACAGGAAGCCATGGATACTATGGAGCGGAGGCGAAGGGTCTGGTATGTACAAATCCGTCGATGGCGGGGATAACTGGATTGCGTTAACAGGGAATACAGGATTGCCTGGCGGACCGTGGGGAAAGAGCACTGTCTCTGTTTCCGGGGCAGACTCAAAAAGAATATATGTAAATGTTGAGGCCCGTGAAGGCGGACTCTACCGGTCAGATGACGGGGGAGAAACATTTTTACCGGTCAATAATCACCGGGACCTGTGGCAGCGTGCATTCTACTTTCAGAGAATACAGGCTGATCCGGTTAACAGGGATATTGTATATATTCTTAATTTCAGGCTGATCAGGTCATCTGACGGAGGAAAATCATTTGAATACCTTCCGGACTCTCACCGTGATCATCATGATCTATGGATTGATCCGCTCCACCCGGAAAGGATGATCAACGGTAATGATGGAGGTGGTGTGGTATCAGTTAATGGGGGACAAACCTGGACCCACATGAGATATCCGACAGCCCAGATCTACAGGTTAAGCGTTACAGATGATTTCCCTTATCATGCAGCAGGAGGTCAGCAGGATAATTCAACCGCAGTTGTTCCTTCAGACGGAGGATACCTGAGGAATGAAAGACTGGAGCCGGGCGAGATGATGTATGCAGCAGGAGGCGGGGAAAATTGATACGTGGTCCAGCATCCGGCAAAGTTGAATATTTTCTATTCAGGAAAAACCAATTCGCTGGAAAGGTATGATCGTAATACGGGTCTGGTGACAGATATTCAGCCATACCCCCGTATTGTGATGGGTGAAGCGGCTGAAGATATGCCGGAGAGATGGAACTGGAATTACCCCATAGTCGTTTCAGACCTGGAGCCGGATGCAATATATATCGGGTCCCAGCACCTCTGGAAATCGACTGATGAAGGAGAAAACTGGAAAAAAATCAGCCCTGACCTAACCAGGGCCGACCCGGAAACGATGAAAGACTCGGGCGGGCCAATTATTCCTGACCAGGATGGGCCCGAGATTTATGCCACCATATATTCAATTGAACCTTCACCTCATGATCCGAACACTTTATGGCTTGGCTCTGATGATGGCCTTGTACACCTTACACGAAACGGAGGGCAGGAATGGATTGATGTAACACCCGTGGATTTACCGGTCAACAGTAAGGTCAGCTCCATAGAAGCATCGCCTCATAATCCTGCAACGGCATATATCACCGCAAAGAGATATGAAATGGGTGACAGGGCTCCTTACATCTGGAAAACAGTTGATTATGGCAAAACATGGTCAAAAATTATAAACGGAATAAGGGAGGATGATTTTTGTCACTCAATATTCGGGGACCCGGTGAAAAAAGGACTTCTGTTCCTGGGTTCAGAACATGGTGTCTGGGTCTCATTTGATGACGGCAATAACTGGCAGAGCCTGTCCAACGGACTGCCCGATACACCGGTAATGGGTATAGCAGTTAAACAGAACGATCTGGTTATGGCCACACATGGCAGGTCTTTCTGGAAAATGGAAAATATCGAAGTGCTGAGGCAGATCGCGGGAATAAATATTAGCGCTAAAAATTATTATCTCTTCAAGCCACATAAGGCAATAAGGAGGGCAGTCCCTGCAATCATTGATTTCTATGTAAGTAAGGACGGTGAAAAAATAAATATTGAGATAGTTAATGAAGAGGGAGAAGCTGTAAGGCAGCTCCTGGATAAAAAAGTTGAAAACAACGGTATGTTCAGGTTAGAATGGGATCTCAGGTATGAGGGTGCCGTCTCCTTCCCTGGCATTATCCTGGAAGGAGGAAATCCATCAAGGGGACCATGGGCTCCGCCGGGTAAATACATGGTGAAGATGACGGCAGGTGATCAAAACCTTAAACAGGAATTTGAGCTGGAAAAAGATCCGCGATTGACTGACGTGACTGTGGAAGATCTGTATGAACAGTATGAACTTGCTCTTAAAATAAGGGATTGTGAGAGTGCAGCCAATGAAATGGTTGTTGTTTATAGAAAAATCAAATCCGAACTGGAAAACAGGCTCAAACGATCTTCTGACAAAAAACTGCATAAAGAAGCCCCTGTTTTTCTTGAAAATCTAAGCGAGATTGTAAAAGAAATATACCAGCTTAAAAACCAGAGCCCGAAAGATAAGATAGCATATCCCATAAAACTAAATGACAGGCTTACCGGTTTAAGATCGCATCTCGAGACCGGAGATATGAAACCGACAAAAGGATATTATGATGTTTTTGAAGAACTATCATCTGAACTGGAGATATACAGGGATGCATTCTCCAGCTTATTGAGTAAAAAATTGCCTGGAATAAATGAAAGTCTGGTCAGACTTAATCTTGAAAGAATAAAACTTTGAATAGAAAAAAATCATACCATGTACTTAATTAAGACAAAAAGAGCTTATCTGTTGTTCGCTTTTATACTGCTTGCTTTTAATGCAGATTGTTATTCCCAATCCCTTGATAGCTTATGGATATATAATCTGAAAGAGGTTGTTGTTACGGCTTCACGGAACCAGAAGTTGCTGAGAAAAACACCGGAGGTGATGCAGGTAATTACTTCCAAAGAAATAGAACTCCTGAATGTAAAGTCAACCGGTGAAATTCTTGAATATCTATCAGGTGTAAATATTGAATCAGGTACAGGAAGCGGATATCCAAAGAGAAGTATTGTTAGTCTTGACGGTTTCCCGGCAAATTACAGCCTTGTAATGGTCGATGGTATCAGGTTATTGACAGAGCACATCCATACCGGGCAGAATGTCGATCTAATACCTCCCGAAAACATTGAAAGAATTGAGATTATCAAGGGAGCGGCGTCAGCCCAGTATGGCAGTGACGCCATGGGGGGTATTGTCAATATTATAACTAAAAAGTCGTCTGATGAGACTGAATCCACTTTATCTCTGGCCTATGGTAGCTATAATACCTCTGATGCCACAATCTCTGTCCGAACCCCGGTAAATGAAAAAATCAGTATTTCAAATTTCTCACATTATGAGCAGTCAGATGGAGTCAGGCTTATCGCTCCGGCCCACCGGATCGGAAATATGGGGTATAACAGGTTTAGCTCAATGAATAATCTGAGCTGGAATATCAGCGATAATTCAGATTTAAGCTATAGCCTGTTCTATTCACAAAACAGCATGGAATTCAGGGATGATGATGTATATGGTAGAATGTTATTATCATCGCTTGATTATAATCATATTTACAGGAATAATACTCTTATTACAGGCCGGTTAAAATATTCACACTGGGATGCCGAACAAAGCAGTGAGAGAAATAACTTAGTGAATCCTGAAATAATCTTAGTTTTTAACAGGCTGGGTAATAATATTATTACTGCCGGTGCCGATATAAAATATTCAAAATTCTCAAGATCGGCAGTGCTGGAGGAAGACCAGCTTGCTTTTGGATTATTTGTTCAGGATGAATATGAAATAAATAATCTGTCATTCCTTGCAGCACTGCGAATGGATAAAGTTCAAAACATAAAACCTGTAATTACCCCAAAGTTTGCCATAATGTACCAGGCAGCAGAGGATCTGAGACTGAGAGCTTCGATAGGCCGTGGCTTCCATGCCCCGACTGTCCAGGAATTATACGAGGAAGGTTATGGGCACGGTGGCAGGGCATACAGGTTCGGAAACCCCGATCTGCAGCCTGAATACAGTATTACGAACACTGTAAGTATTGAATACTCGCCTGTCGACAGGCTTGATTTCCTGGTACATGCATACTACAATGTAATTGATAATATGATAACTCCGGTATATGGCGGGATATGGGAAGAGAATCCTGATACAACCACAGTAATTGATAAATGGGTCAGGACAAATATTCACGATGCAAGAATATTCGGTGTTGAGGCTACCATGAGGTTTGTAGTGGGTAAATTCCTATTTGAGGGTGGCTATAACATAGCCGAAAATAAAAATGTTACAACAGGAGGCCAGTTACCCTACTACCCCGGACAATCATTCTATTCGAAGATTATTTACAGCTATGCTCTTTCAGACGCTATCAGGGGAACGGCCTACCTCAGTTTGAGGGCTACCAGGAATCGTTCTTCATGGAACTGGAAGCCTGCACCTGATGCAGATTATGATGATCCTGATGGCTTGATTACAGAACTGGAAGATTATGAATTGCTTAACGCCGGCATTAAACTGAATTACAGGAATCTGGCCTTATTTATAAATATACATAATATCCTGGGTCAGGATATTCACAGGCTGGACGACATTTTAACCGTAATTGATGGTGAAGCAACACTTGACCTGGGCTGCCTTGTAAGTTTCTGAGATGCTCTCTTGTTAGTTTCTGAGATGCTCTCTTGTTAGTTTCTGAGACGCTCTGTGATGGTTTATTAATAAAGAAACCCATAGGAATTTATGTTTCACATTATCAATAACTTATTGTCATATTTGCTTCCCTTTCCAATCCTGGGATAAGGGTCTTACTCAATAGCTGATCAGAACATAATATATAAAATCTTATATAATATTTGAGTTCTGTATAATATTTTATACATTTGA
>JAZBOI010000339.1:0-6776 GCA_036351095.1 Bacteroidales bacterium
AGTAAATTTACAAATTCTATTTATAACAGGCAAAGAAATTTGTACGGATTTTCAAATCTAAGGCATAAAAATTGTACAATTGTATTATCAATTCCAAGGCTTATGAAAATTGCCCCCCTGGCATTATTATTACTCTTACCGGCATTTGTCGTGGCCCAGGAAAGTCATACCATAAGTGGAAGGGTAACGGAGAAAAGCACGGGTGAAGATTTGATAGGGGCCACCGTTATACTTGAGCCCGGCTTAAGGGGAACGGTCACCAACCACTATGGTTTTTACTCTATCTCTGCACCTGAGGGGAAGTATATTATAAAGTTCAGTTATATAGGTTATGAGAGCACAGAAAAGGAAATAATTCTTGAGGGCGATACCCGTCTCGATGCTGAGCTGGATGAGACAAGCATAAGGCTGGAGGAGGTTGTCATCTCAGCGGTCAGGAGCGACCGTAATATCAGCGATGCTGAGATGAGTGTTGAAAGGCTGGACATGAAGCATGTTGATCTTATCCCCGTTCTTATAGGTGAAAAGGACATACTGAAGACCCTTCAACTCCTGCCGGGCATAAGCACGGCCTCGGAAGGCAGCACAGGCTTCAATGTCAGGGGCGGCTCCATTGACCAGAACCTCATCCTGCTTGATGAGGCATCGGTATACAGTGCATCCCACCTGGCAGGTTTCTTTTCCGTATTCAATTCGGATATAATAAAAGATATTACGGTATACAAAGGAGGTATACCTTCTCTTTATGGCGGCCGGGCCTCATCGGTAGTTGACATCACCATGATCAACGGCAATAACAAGGAATTTGAAGGCAGTGGAGGTATCGGTCTTTTATCCACACGCCTGAGCCTTGAAGGTCCGCTTATCAGGGATAAAATGTCCTATTTGCTTTCAGGCAGGAGATCATATGCCGATATTCTCCTGAAGTCCATGCCCGGGGATATCCTGGAGGAAGGGACAAGGCTTTTCTTCTACGATTTTAATGCCAAGCTGAACCTTACGGCAAATGACAGGAACAGGTTTTTCCTTTCAGCTTACCTTGGCAGGGATGTTTTTGGTTACCAGGCATACGGTATGGACTGGGGCAATTATACCGGCACCTTCAGGTGGAACCATCTTTTCAGTGACAGGGTTTTTTCGAACACATCACTTATATACAGTGATTTTTCATATGGTTTTAACCTGGCATCGGATACCAAATATGACTCCGGCATAAGGGATTATGGTTTTAAGAACGACATCAGCTTCTTCATTAATCCCGATAACACCCTTAATACCGGCCTTGAAATACACTACCGTGAGTTCAATCCAGGCGCACTCAGGTCATCGAACAGCAATGGCAGCGATATTGTCATGGGCCAGAAGAGTGCCATTGAAACCGGTATATATATCCAGAATAAGCAAACTCTAAGCCAGGTTTTCAATTCGGAA
This sequence comes from Bacteroidales bacterium, assembly GCA_036351095.1. Classification (GTDB taxonomy): domain Bacteria; phylum Bacteroidota; class Bacteroidia; order Bacteroidales; family VadinHA17; genus UBA9300. Next base: position 1,432 of record JAZBOI010000339.1, read on the forward strand.
TATGGTCTCAGGCTGTCTGCCTTCAGCCAGCTAAATAAGGAAACAGGGGAGGATGCCTATATAATCTTAGAACCAAGGCTGTCACTAAATGCCAGGCTAAGTCCTCTATCATCCGTCAAGCTATCCTATAACAGGCTGAGCCAGTACCTGCATCTCCTGTCAAACAGCTCAGCGGGGCAGGTAACTGACATATGGGTTCCGTCCTCATCTGTCATTAAACCCCTGGTTGCCGACCAGGTGGCGGCAGGCTATTTCAGGAATTTCTTCAATGATATGCTGGAATCCTCAGTGGAAGTGTATTACAAAAATCTCACCAACCTTACTGATTTTGAGGATGGGACCAACATACTGCTGAACGAGGATATTGAAGATCAGATCATTGCAGGCAGGGGCAGGAGTTACGGGGCCGAGTTTTATATCAAGAAAAAGCTGGGGCGTTTCAGGGGTTGGATCAGCTATACGCTGTCGCGTACCGAACAGAGTATTGAGGGGATAAACAATGGTGACTGGTACCCTTCAAAATATGACAGGACACATGATGTATCAATAGTGGGCAGCTATGACTTCACAAAGCGCGTATCCCTGTCAGGTGTTTTTGTGTATTCCACGGGTAATGCTGTAACCTTCCCCAGCGGCAAATATGAAATAAACGGTAAGTTCATCCCCTACTACACCGAAAGGAACGGCTACCGCATGCCCCCTTATCACAGGCTCGATATAAACTTAAAAATCAGGGGAAAGGAAAGGAAAAATTTCAATACGAGCTGGGATATATCGGCTTATAATGTGTATAACAGGTATAATGCCTGGTCAATATATTTCAGGGAGAGTGAAAGCAACAGCGGGGCAACGGAGGCCGTCAAGCTGAGCCTGTTCGGTATTGTACCTTCTGTAGCATTTAATTTTAATTTTTAATGAAAAAGTATATTCTGATATTCCTGGTACTGTCAACAGCATGCCTGTCATGTGAAGAAATCATTGATGTTGACCTGCAGGATGCATCCCCGGTACTGGTTGCTGAAGGTTCCATCATACTGAATGATGTATGCAATATGAGGCTTACCTATACATCGGACTATTTCGACAGCACTTCAGTAGCTGTTGAAGAGAATGCGATAATCAGCATATCCGACAGTGAAGAGAGGTCTGAAATACTGGAATACATGGGTGAGGGCTACTACAGGGGAAATATCATCACAGGCCTTCCCGGACACACCTTTACCCTCACCATCAGCACTGGCAATGAGCAATACACAGCACGGTCAAGCATGTACAGCAAGCCCGAGCTCCTGCAGCTTGATTATGAAATGCTAAATATTCCACACTACTACACTGATACCATTTACACGGTAAAAACTGCTATTGTGGATGACCTGTTCGAAGAAAACTATTACATGTTCAGGTATTACAGGAACGGGGAAATGCAAAATAATTTTTACTCGACATACAGTGACCGCCTGATCACGCATGACACTATAGTTTATTCGGAGTACAGCCTTGCTTTTTACCGGGGCGACACGGTCCATGTTGAACTATATGCCATTGACCAGGGAGTCTACAATTATTTCAACCTTGTCAATGATGTTTTGTTCAGTGCAATGAATTCGTCCACTCCTTTCAACCCGGCTTCCAATTTCAGTCCCGGCATCCTCGGCTATTTTATGGCTGCTTCCTTTGACAGCCAGAGCATAATCATCGACTAGGTATACATGTTTTCGTAATCCCTGTTCGCCTTCTTCGCAATAATATTAATGATAAAGGGGAAGAACCTCAGGGCTATGGCCTGCAGTTTCCCTACTGCAGACAGGGTAAGCCTTTTCTTTCTTTTATAAACGGCACGGGCTATTGACAGGGCGACCTCTTCCCTCTTTGCTTTCCTCTGTTTACGTACGGGCATTGTTTTATATGTCCCGTCGGGGTACAATATCTGCTTATTCTCTTCATTCTCGGTGAAACCGACATAGATTATACCGGTGTGCAGTCCCTTTTCTCCCAGCTCAACCTGCATGGCCTGGGCCAGGGCGCTGAGGCCCATCTTTGATACGCTGTAGGTTGAATGTCCGGGAATACCAAATTTGCCGGCAAGAGTAGAAATAAAGATTATGCTGCCTCCTGTCTCAAGAAGATGTGGAAGGGCATATGAACTCATATAAATAGGTCCCATGAGGTTAATACCCACAACCTTATCCCAGGAACCAACTGACAGCTCATTGAACCTGCCGTGACTTCCTATGCCTGCATTATTGATCAGTACATCCAGTTTCCCGTATTTATTTCTTATCTCATCTATCATCTCCCGGCAGCGATTGCTGTCAGACACATCACCGGGCAGCCTGAGGCAATCAACACCCTTTGCCTTCAGTTCACCGTATGTATCTTCGAGCGATTCAATATTCCGCCCGTTAATGCAGAGTTTAGCCCCGTAGCTCCCGAAGAGCAGTGCGGTAGCCTTACCTATTCCCTTGCTCGATCCTGTAATAAATACAACCTTATTTTTGAAATATTTCTCCATGATATTTAATTTATATACCCGTTGTTCCTGAACCATTTAACAGCCTCTTCCAGTGCTTCGCTCACAGGCGTGGGCTGCAGTCCCAGCTCTCTTTTTGCCTTTTCATTTGAATAGTAATGCTTTTCCGTGGATATGAGTGCCATGGGGTAGTTCACCGGTGGTGTAAAAGGGAAGACTGTACTCAGACCGGTCATCAGCCTGCCGTATGTCAGTGTGAGCCATCGTGGCATCTTCATCCCCGGGGGCTTAACACCCAGTGCCAGTGCCATTTTTCCAAAAGCTTCCCTGTAAGCCAGGTTTTCATTCCCGGCTATATAGCATTCACCCCTTCTGCCTTTTTCTATTGCTGCGGCTATTGCAGCAGCCACATCCCCCACATATACAAAGTTTCTTCCCCCGGAAGGGTAGCCTGGGATTTTCCCCTTGTTCACTGCCAGTATCATGGTGCCCGAGCTGGGCTTGGAATCATAAGGCCCAATCATAAAAGTAGGATTCACAATAACAGCATCCAGGCCTTCCTCCCTGACTGCCTTCAGCACTTCGTCCTGTGCAGCCTTCTTGCTGCACATATAATCGAGGCCGTATTTTCCGGCCGTATAAGCTTTTGTTTCATCTCCGGGATCTGACTCGTCCCCCGGTCCGAATGAATTGGCAGTCCCGACATGTATAAGCCTCTTCGCTCCCGTTTCTTTGACGGCGTCAATGACTTTCCTTGTTCCCTCAACATTCACCTTCCAGTAGCTTTCATGCCTGGGGGGATGGGTATCGGTTTTGGCGGCAGCGTGGATAACGATATCATAGCCCTGCATTTCATTTTTCAGTTCTTCGTAATTGAGTATGCTGCCATAGCATTTTTCAACAGGCAATTCCTCCAGGAACCTGGCCTTCCTGCCTGTTTCAATAAATATCTTTATCTTATGATCCTCCTCAAGCAGCAACCTCACCAGGTTATTCCCCAGTATACCGTCAGCCCCGGTTATAAAAATTTTCATCCGGCTATATATTGGTTAAACATTTGAAAACGCTTGCAGTCCAGCCCTGCCTGCAGGCACATGTCTGCCTGTAATCAAAGCGGCCATCAGCACGCTGCAGCTCATCAGTTAATTATTATCTCGTCGGCAAACAACCATGCCCTGTCACCCGCACCTGCATGCCATGGCGGGCATGTAATGATACTTGAGGCAAAGACCCTGACATAGCGGGCCCTCACCCTTTCTCCCTGCAACTCAAATTCCTTTATTTGCCTGTCCTGTTGCCGTGGTCCCAGGTCATTATCCAGCCTGGCATAATCAGTGAATGTCTCCCCGTCTTCCGACACCTGCACCTTGACATATTCGGGAAGGAAGATCCAGCTTCCCACATTGCTGATGAAGCTCAGGGCAATTTCCGACACCTCGCTTACCGAACCGAGGTCCACGGTAACATCCATGTCCTTACCGTGAAATCCCTGCCACTGTCCATCGGCATAATTAAGGGAGCCCCTTATCCCGTTCACAAGTGTAAGTTCCCCAAAAGCTTTGTACTGCTCACTGTAGCCGGTGGCATAATCCACATCACATCCAAAAGCCTTATGGATGAATATTGTTTCTTCCACGGTGTTACCTGCTGCTTCGAACCTGTCAAAAACAGCTGCTTTTATGGTGGTGCCTGAATCAATGCTTACAGCGCCGGTATAGATATATGAATCAGGGCCCGGCTCCGAACCATCCATCGTATAGCGAATCTCCACTTCCGGGAATTCGGCTTGCATGCTCACTTTCACATCTTCTTCCTCCTCATCGTAGCTGGCTTCCATATCGACGTTATAAGCGCTCCTGGAATAGTTCAGTCCCATAATCTCAAACCTGTCGAAAAGAGAAATGATACGCCTGCTGAAATCCTTCCAGTCGAGTCTTTCCTGCGGCAGCCACAGCACTTCGGCCAGTGCGCTCATACGTGGCAGCACCATATATTCTGCATGTGCCCCGGTGGAAATATATTCAGTCCAGAGGTTAGCCTGCGCACCCAGTATATAGTGTGCTTCATCCTCATCCAGTTCTTCGGGCACAGGGTTAAAGGAATATACTTTTTCGAGTGTTGTATAGCCGCCGAAGGCAAGTGGTTCATGCGAGGGATCGCCCTGGTAGTAATCAAAATAGCAGTGTGAGACAGGGCTCATTACAACATGGTGGCCGCTTCGTGCAGCCTCAATACCTCCCTGCATGCCCCTCCATGACATTACAGCCGCACCGGGTGCCAGTCCCCCTTCGAGTATCTCATCCCAGCCAATAAGTTTGCGGCCATTGTCAGAAAGAAATTCTTCTATCCTCCTGATAAAATAGCTCTGCAGCTCAGCCTCATCCTTAAGCCCTTCAGCCCTTATCCTTGCCTGGCAATCCGGGCACCTTTTCCATTCGGTCTTATCGGCCTCGTCACCACCCACGTGGATATATTCAGAGGGGAAGAGTTCCATAACCTCATTGAGTATATCTTCAAGGAATTCAAATGTTTCATCCTTACCTGCGCAGTATATATCTGTTATGGGCCATACACCGCCCGGGGGCACTGTTATCGTCTCTCCCGTGCATGAATATTGGGGATAGGCAGCCAGTGCGGAGCTCACATGTGCCGGCATCTCTATCTCCGGTACCACGGTGACAAATCTTTCAGCTGCATAGGCCACTATATCCCTAATCTCATCCTGCGTATAATATCCCCCGTAAGTAGCCACCTCACCCGGTTTCTGCCGCTCCCTGGCATTCCAGGGCCTGTCCTCCTGGTCGACGCGCCATGCCCCCACCCCTGTCAGCCTGGGGTATTTCTTTATCTCTATCCGCCATCCCTGGTCATCGAC
>JAZBOI010000340.1:0-3023 GCA_036351095.1 Bacteroidales bacterium
AAGCCAACATACGCCAGGGCCTTCTCCTTTTTCAGGTATTCTTCAGTTCCGGGTGTTATATCATGCAACATCCCCCTCCATCGCAGTTCATCAACAAAATTCATCAGCAAAAATTATTATTGAAAATGCAAAGATAATAAAAAGAAACATCCGTTCTGAGTGCTTTTATGCTTCAGCGGCTGACTTGTTGGCCGGTAAAAAAGCTGGACGTAATTATCCGGCAGATGACTTGTTGGCCGTAAAATAGCTGGACGTATTTTACCTACTTCCGGTGAGCTCATAGCTGGTAAATAATCAACAGGCCGATTGTTAATAAAATTTTCTCCCTGATTCTGGTCAATAGCAGGATATCATTAATTTTAGTGCCTTTGTTTCCGGCTTTGTCCGCTAAGCGGAAAGTCCCGCTAAATGTAGTCTTGATCAATGTTTTACTTTTAACAATTTATTTAAGCTATAACCATGAAAAAAATCTATTTACTACTGTTGCCTTTTCTTTTTCTTTCTTTCCAAACTGCAGGAGCGCAGGATCTTAAATCAATGTTTGACAATACCTCACTGGGCGTTAAAGGAGGCCTGAACCTGGCTGATATGATCCCCTCTACGGGACACCAGGTGGATATAAGACTGGCAGGTCATATTGGTGTATATGCAAGCATGCCCTATTCAGAAAAACTTTCTTTTCAGCCCGAACTGCTTCTTTCCCTGCAGGGAGGAAAGCAGCATACCTTTGTTGAGACCACCGACTATGAATATATATCCGATGAGGAACATACCTATTTACTGCTGCCCCTGATGGTCCGGTACAAGCCTGGCGACAGGCTGGGACTGGAGGCCGGTCCCCAGCTGGGTTTCCGCCTCTCGGCCATTTACCTGAACCAGATACTGGATGAAGGTAGCGTTATTTACGAACAGGAAGAAGATATTAAAGAGCACAGGGAGTTTTTCGATATAGGTCTGAATATTGGAATGGCATACAATATTCTTGATAACCTTTCGGCCGGGCTGAGATACAATATCGGGCTAAAACCCTTAAATGTCTTCAGGGAAACTGTTATCCTGAGGCACAGTGTACTGCAGGTTTCACTGGCCTACACCTTCTTTAATTAGGGGGCCCGGACTCAAAAAATCGCTCTGGAATTTCAATACCGGGGTTCTGCACCCTTTTTATTGAAGGGTTCTTGTGAATGTCTATCCCAGCCAGCAGGCAATAAGGCTTTGATTATACGCTCCCCCTTGGAGAAACGCTGAATTTCGCAGGAGCATGAAGCTACAGCATGATTTTTTCATCCTTTCGTGCCCTTCGGTTGCGGAGGTTGTCGAAGCTTTTTCTCAGGTCATCCCCTTCGATGATCGGGAACAGCAGGGGTGCAAAATCGGCAATGGGATTGTATAGTTTTGATTCAGCGATCTTTTCCTCCGGGAGGAATTTCGTTTTCTGATCAATAGTATTCAGAACGATAAAGATCACACTCATTATCAGTGTTGTTTTGAGCACCGCAAACAGCACTCCCAGTATACGTACGGCGAAACCCAGGGCAACGGCTTTCATTAGCTTATCCAGTACTTTCGCAAGGAAGTGGATCAGCACTACTATGATTATAAAGGTAATGATGAAGGCTACCAGCCCGAGGTATTCACCATCCATATCAAAATATTCGATCAGCTTGTTCTGTGTGAACCAGGAAAAACGTATGGATCCCCATATACCCAGCACAAGTGCCGCTATGGAAGCAATCTCGATAAAAAGGCCGTTCTTGAAACCCCTGTAAATAGCCCAGGCGATTAGTGCCAGTATTATGATATCGATATAATTCATAGCAATCTGTTTGCCTGTCAAAAATAACTATTTTTTTATGGAAGCTATATCCCTGACAGCCTCTATTGCTTTTTCTATATGGTCTTCCGTGTTAAAGGGACCAATGCTGAGCCGCACCGATCCGTGTATCTTATCGGTTCCCAGTTGTTCATGTACCCGTGGTGCACAGTGAAGTCCTGTCCGGCATGCTATCTCGTAATCAACATCAAGCATTGTACCCACATCGCCTGCCTCAAATCCTCCAACATTGAAACAGACCACCGGGTTCCTGTTCTCCTCTCCGTCCTGGCAGTAGAGGACAACATTATCCGTTTCCGCCAGGCCATCGCGTAAGTGGCGGTAAAGAGCCATCTCCCTTTTATGTATATTATCCATGCCCTGTTCCATCAACCATTCAACACCGGCCTTCAGCCCCGCCACACCAACAAGGTTGAGGGTCCCTGTCTCAAGCCTGTAGGGATATTCAAAAAGATGTGTCTTCACGGCCGACCTTACACCTGTGCCACCGTACCTGGTATGTTTCGGATCGACACCCTCTCTCACGTAGGACCCTCCTATTCCTGTTGGTCCCATCAGGCATTTATGACCGGTAAAGGCAAAAGCATCTATATACATCTCCTCTATGTCAACAGGAACAGCCCCTGCACTCTGGCTGCCGTCAACAATAAAAAGCAGGCCCTCTTTCCTGCACATTTCACCAATCTCCTTAACCGGCTGGATGGTTCCCAGTACATTGGAGCAGTGATTAACGACAACAGCAGAAGTGTTTTTCCTAATGGCTTTCTTAATATCATCAGGATCGACATAACCATTTGTATCGAAAGGAACATATGTTACCTCGGCAATCCCGTCCAGCATCATATGGTGCAGGGGCCTCAGCACTGAATTATGTTCCAGGTTGGTGCTTATCACATGTTCTCCCCGGTTGATCAGTCCGCACAGCAGCAGGTTAAGGGAGTCAGTTGCATTATAGCTGAAGGTAAGCCTGTTGGGATCATCCCCGTTGAACAGTTCAGTTAAGAGCTTTCGTGTATTGAATACAACCTCTCCTGTTTCGATGGCCGCATCAAATCCCGAGCGGCCGGGGTTAACCCCATGTTCACGATAAAAATTGCACATGAAATCATAAACGATGTCAGGCTTGGGAAAACTTGTTGCTGAATTGTCCAGGTAGATTAATTTACTCATAAATGATCAAATTTATATT
>JAZBOI010000341.1:0-2152 GCA_036351095.1 Bacteroidales bacterium
CAAGGATGGGATAAATATTGAAAGGGATGGCTGAAACAAGTGTAAGGAAGGGTTGGTCAAAGCCCTGTACCAGCAATAAACCCATAATAAATCCTCCCCATGCATTCAGGGGGATCAATATGCTGGATGGGGCAGAGGTGGAGTCGGCCAGGTAGGCCAGCTTCTCGCGTGAAATCTTAAGCCGGTCGGTAAGAGGCCTGAATAATGTTCCGACAGTCAGGGCTGAAATATTTGATTCAACAAATATCAGCAGACCGGTGAGGGCTGCCCAGACCTGGACCCTGCCAACCGAATGCCTGCTGTTAACCAGCCTGGAGTTTATATGATTTGTAAAACCGTTGACTCCTCCTGATCTTTGCATAAATGCAATGAGAGAGCCAACAAGAAGGGTAAACAGTATTGTTTGTGTGCTGCCCTCATTCTTGAAAACATCCACCATGGCATTTACCGTATCAACTGAACCGGACAGGGGATTTCCCCTGTTGATGATGATCCACCCGGCCCATATGCCCAGTCCGAGAGAGATAAACACCTGGCGGGTGCGTATGGCAAGAACGATTGCCAGCAGTGGAGGTATGATTGACCAGAAGCCGTAATCAGTCATTTTTAATTGATTCTATCTGTATTTGTGTGAAAATAATCGATTCATGGGGATTTTCGGTTCCTGCTTCGTAAAAGATTGCAATGTTGCCATTAACCATGACAGCCATGTCGGAATATGCTGAGGGACCCGGATGAAGCAGTTTTGACACTGGCCATGTTTTGCCTTCATCCTTACTGGCTCTCAGGGTCATATTTATTCTTGAGTCACGTGAAGCAGGATTGCTGAATAATATTATAGCATCATCCTTCTCACCGGGTTTATCATAACGTTCAAGGGTCGCCTGGCATATGGGTTCTATGAGGATCGTGTCAAATTTCTGATCATACCATGTTACTCCACCATCATCACTTATTGCTGTTTGACGGTATCTCATTGAAGGATCGTAATTGCGCATATTAAGCATTATCCTGCCTCCTGTTAATTCAACAGCTTCACATTCGTTTACCTGGTGTTCGGGTGTGCGACCCCCGAGCTGCCACGTTTTTCCATGGTCTTCCGATCTTTTAAGCAAAAGATCAATATCGCCGCTGTTGCCGCTGCTGCCTTTTCTTCCTTCGCATACTGCAAGGACAGTTCCTTTTGTCGTCACGGCAATGGATGGTATGCGGTAAGTGTGGTAGCCATCCCGGCCGCTGATAAATATTTGCTGCCCATGGTAGGCTGTCCCTGGCTGGGCTGAAGCGTCGGCAGGCATCATTGATAAAATAATAAGTGATATTATTACAGATCTGATCATTGAATTTGATATATGTTAGAGCCCAAGATAAAGAAAAATTGCTTTATGTTGATGAGGCAAGCATAGTGCTTAAGGATCATGGCCGATACAAGCATTGCAACAGCTTACACTGACACAACAGGTTTTTATGCGCTCCCTGGCATACCTGAGGGAACATACTTCCTTTCATGCAACAACGGAGAATTATGATACGGTGATGTGTGAAAATTTTGTAGTGAAAGCTGCCAACCTAACGGTCAGGGATTTCATACTCACTCCGGAAGAGGAAGTTGAATAGACATTTGCTAAACCAGATAATCACCTGGAAATGCATTACGTCTACGGCTGCAATGCATTTCTTTAATTAATTAGTGGGAGTTTATAGTTAAACCAGTTCTATTCTTTCTATAATGCCTTATTAAAATAAAAATCCGCTTGTTTTAATTCCGGGCTTTATAATAATTTCTAAATAGGCCTCGTTTTTAATGCATACATAATCAGCATATAAGAGACTATTTTTGCCGCTCTGTATAATTCTGTTCTAAGGCTGGAGGGATTTGTTTTATCATAATTTCATAATATTGACCTCTGGATTGTTTATATTAAATCTAAATAGTATCGAAGGGGGTATCCGGATAAGCGTTTTATCTGTTTGTGAGTTCAGGGATTAATAATAACAGGGGTATGGAAATAAATGTTGATTCTCAGAAAAAATATACATGTCATATCTGCAGTAAGGATATTAATGTTCTTACAAAGAAATTACAGGAACATCCAACATCAGGGATATGGGTGAGGCACGGTCAATGCTGCGCAGCCTGCGTTGCCCCTGA
>JAZBOI010000342.1:0-5269 GCA_036351095.1 Bacteroidales bacterium
AATTTATTTACCAACATATTACATGATATAATAAACAATATCAGCTAATAGGATATTACGGTTTTGTTCCGGTATTGTTACAGCTGCTTTTTGAGCTAAAGGATATTAATTTCTATTCCTTTGACTATTTGAGTGATAAGTAGAGATTATTTCCATCAGCTTCCCGGGATCAGCCCGTAGACCATCGATGATAATCCGGGCTTTGTTATAATAACCTTCTCTCTCTGCAAGAGTTGCAGTGATATATTCCTCAAGCTCTTTATCATTCATATCTTTCAGGAGGGGGCGTGTTTTCTTTGCATGTACCAGCCTGTGCACCAGGCTCCGGGGATCAAGCCTGATATAGACCGTCAGGCCGCTTCCGTTCATATATTCCATGTTATCCCTGTGGCATGGTGTGCCACCGCCACAGGCTATGACCGTATTATGATAGAGGGTTATCTTCCTCAACATGGCAGCCTCCACGTCCCTGAAATAGTCTTCACCTGATAGCGTGAATATCTCTTCGACACTTTTACCTTCTTCATCTTCAATAAGGCTGTCAAGGTCGATAAATTCCCAGCCGGCCCCTGAAGCCAGTCTTTTTCCAAAGGTTGATTTGCCTGAACCCATAAAGCCCAGCAGGTAGACTGTCATAGTAAAATATTTTATCTGTGACTTGTTTTAACGCTGCTCTACCATTCCAGTTTCATCTGTGAGGTGTTATTGTCCTCCTTGCTTCCGGGCGATTTACTTTCTTCCTCCTCTTCCTCTTCCTTCACCTGCTCTGACTCTTTACGAACAACGGGTTCTATCTCTTTGATATTTTCAACACTGTAATTAGTCAGGCGCTTACCTTTGGCCCTGTAGCTCTTTATCCCTATGAATTCAGCCACTTCAATAATTTCATTTTCCCTTTCCCTGTGCTTACCCCCGAATTCGATCTCCAGGCGTGGATATTCCACTTCGGTAAGGCTTATAAGCCTTGAATCAGGATGCTCACTGATAAAACATAAAGGTTTTTCTGTCTCCTCGATAGTAAATCTTTTCACATAGTAAAATTCGGCTTCGGCATCCCAGTAAACAGCCGAGAAGACCACTCCCGGGCGGAATTTCTCTATGATAAGAAGATTTTCCTCAAAATGATTTGTGAGGTCGAAATTGGTGAGCCGCATCCTGCCGTCTTTAGTTATCACCATAATCTTATCATCGGCACTGAATTCTCCCAGGTATTTGCCGCGCGCATCGGCATTGAGCCTGCCCACAGTATCATCAAACCATATCTTCCTTCCACCGAGTGTTGACACCCCTTTTTCCTTGAGTGTTATCTTCTGCACGGCATTTTTTGTGAGTATATTACCCATTGAGCCTTTGCCCTTTATGGCAAGCTCACTGAAATCAAATTCAAAAGACAGCTTTTTCAGCCTCGGGCGCGGTCGGTGATGTATCCTGATCACTTCGGCTTCGCCATTTGGGTTGGCACTGAAATATAATATCCTGGATTCTTTGGAGCCCCGGGTAATATCATATTCCCTGTCGCGTGTAACACTCGTCACAGCGCATCTTTTCACCATAATATTGCCTCCCCGGCCATCCTGGTAAACGATATTGTAGATCGTCCTGCTGTCGTTGCGCCTGAACACCCCGGCATGTATTATGTTCTTCCCCACAAATTGTTTCTCAGACACTTTGGTAACAATATAGGTGCCGTCTTTCAGAAATACGATAATATCATCTATATCAGAACAGTCACAAACATATTCATCCTTCTTCAGGCCCGTACCGATAAAACCCTCCTCGCTGTTCATATACAGCCTGGCATTATTTGCAGCAACCTTGGTGGCTTCAATCTGGTCGAAGCTCTTTATTTCCGTTTTTCTTTCTTTTCCCTTGCTGTATTTTTTCTTTATCTGCCTGAAATAGTTGATGGTGAATGGTATAATATTGGCCAGGTGAGTTTTTACTTCCTCTATCTCTGTTTCAAGGCCTTTGATATGACTGTCAGCTTTTTTAACGTCATATTTTGATATCCTCTTTATCTTGATTTCCGTAAGCCTGATGATGTCATCCCTGGTCACTTCCCTTCTCAATTTTGCCCTGAAGGGTTTAAGGCCTTTATCTATGGCTTCTATAACTGCTTCCCATGTTTCACACTCTTCTATATCGCGGTATATCCTTTCTTCGATAAAGATCTTTTCAAGCGATGACATGTGCCACTCTTCCTCGAGCTCTGTCAGTCTGATCTCCAGCTCTTTCTGGAGCAGTCCCACCGTATTGTCGACCGTACGCCTGAGGATATCACTCACCCCGATGAATTCTGGCTTATTATTAAAGATCACACAGGCATTGGGGGATAAGGATATTTCACAATCGGTGAAGGCATAGAGCGCATCTATTGTCTTATCAGGCGATACTCCCCCTGCCAGTTGAATTACTATCTCAACGTCCCGTGCCGTATTGTCATCTATCTTTTTAACCTTGATCTGCCCTTTATCGTTGGCTTTTATTATTGAATCAATAAGGCTGCCTGTTGTTCTTGAGAAGGGTATCTCTGTAATTACCAGTGTCTTCTTGTCGAGCTTTTCAATTTTAGCCCTTACCTTGACATTACCTCCTCTAATCCCGTCGTTATATCTTGACACATCAATCATTCCGCCAGTGGGAAAATCAGGGAACAGTTCAAAATCATTTCCCTGGAGGTAAAGGACGGAGGCATCAATAATCTCAATGAAATTATGTGGCAGTATCTTGGAAGCCAGTCCAACAGCTATGCCTTCCACTCCCTGGGCCAGCAAGAGTGGAAACTTCACCGGCAGTGTGAGGGGTTCCTTGTTCCTTCCGTCATAGGACTGTTTCCATTCTGTTGTTTTGGGATTAAAAACCACGTCGAGGGCAAATTTCGACAGGCGCGCCTCTATATAACGGGGTGCTGCTGATCCGTCCCCCGTGAGCACGTTACCCCAGTTACCCTGTGTCTCAACGAGCAGGTTTTTCTGCCCCAGCTGGACCAGGGCGTCACCTATTGAAGCATCCCCATGAGGGTGGAACTGCATTGTGTGACCGATAATATTGGCCACCTTGTTAAACCTGCCGTCATCCATCCTCCGCATCGAATGCAGTATCCTTCTCTGCACCGGTTTGAGCCCGTCTGTAATATGGGGCACCGCCCTTTCCAGGATGACGTAGGAAGCATAGTCGAGGAACCAGTCCTGGTACATACCCGAGAGGGCAGTTACCTTTATCATTTCATCGGCCGGCCTGCCTTCGTCAATGTTATCCTTATCGTATTCAATATCTGTTCTGCCCTTACCGGGTGTTTTCTTGCCCATACCACACAATTCTTTACCGTCAATAAAATTAACTTTCTTCAAGCAGTTGTGCTTCTTCCTCTATCAGGTCTTCCTCGAACCTGAGGTTTTCAATGATAAACTCCTGCCTGTCGGGTGTATTTTTACCCATGTAGAAATTAAGGAAATCCTTTACCGATTCATTACCTTTCAGCCTGACGGGTTCGAGTTTCATATTCTTACCGATAAAATGACCGAACTCATCAGGTGATATCTCCCCGAGGCCCTTGAAGCGGGTTATTTCAGGATTGGCACCCAGCTCTCTCATGGCTTTTTCCTTTTCTTTCTCGGTATAAATATATCTTGTATTTTTCTTGTTCCTTATGCGCCATAACGGCGTCTGCAGTATATACAGGTGTCCCTTCCTTATAAGATCGGGAAAGAACTGCAGGAAGAAGGTCAGCAACAACAGGCGTATATGCATACCATCTACATCGGCATCGGTTGCAATCACCACATTATTATACCTGAGGTTATCTATTCCTTCCTCTATATTAAGCGCAGCCTGCAGCAGGTTGAACTCTTCGTTTTCATATACTATCTTCTTTGTTAAGCCATAGGTATTGAGAGGCTTGCCCCGGAGACTGAACACAGCCTGTGTTTCAACATTCCTTGATTTGGTTATCGATCCGCTGGCAGAGTCACCCTCGGTGATGAAAATTGTTGAGTTGAGGCGGTGATCATGGTTGCTGTCATAGTGAATACGGCAATCCCTCAGCTTCTTGTTATGAAGATTTGCCTTTTTGGACCTCTCTTTTGCCAGCTTTTTTATCGAAGAGATAGCCTTTCTCTCTTTCTCTGATTCCAGGATCTTATTCAGGATGGCCTGTGCCACCTCAGGGTTCTTATGCAGGTAATCGTCAATCGATTTCCTGACAAACTCACCTATGAAATTCCTTACGGAAGGGCCCCCGGGTGCCATATTCTTCGATCCCAGCTTGGTTTTTGTCTGCGATTCAAAAACAGGCTCCTCAACCTTTATGCTTATAGCTGCAATTATTGATGTCCTGATATCAGAGGCATCAAAATCTTTCCTGTAAAAATCCTTTATTGTCTTGACAAGCGACTCCCTGAAGGCCAACAGGTGAGTGCCTCCCTGTGTGGTATGCTGTCCGTTCACAAAGCTGTAGTAATCCTCACCATACTGGTTGCCATGGGTCAGTGCCAATTCAATATCCTCCCCCTTAACGTGGATTATGGGGTAGAGCCCTTCCCTGGCCATGTTCTCATTCAAAAGGTCCAGCAAGCCGTTCTTTGACTGGAATTTTTCACCGTTGAAATTAATTGTAAGACCAACATTGAGGTATACATAATTCCTTATCATGGCCTCAACATTCTCTGAAATGTAATGATAGGAATTGAACAGTTCCTCATCAGGCACAAAGACAGTGAGCACACCGTTGGGCTCTTCTGTCTTGAAAATATCTGTCTCCCTCACCAGGTTGCCCTTTTCAAACTCAACCTCCTTTGCCTGTCCGTCCCTTACCGAGCGTACAAAAAATTTACTGCTAAGTGCATTGACAGCTTTTATGCCCACACCGTTCAGACCCACTGATTTCTTAAAGGCCTTGGAGTCGTACTTGGCCCCCGTGTTCATCCTTGAAGCCACATCGAGAAGCTTACCAAGCGGTATTCCCCTGCCATAATCACGTACCGACACCTCATGATCGACAATACCGATATCTATCTTCCTGCCATTACCCATCATGAACTCGTCAATCGAGTTATCTGTCACCTCCTTAATCAGAACATATATACCATCATCCTGTGATGAGCCATCACCGAGCTTGCCAATGTACATACCGGGCCTCAGCCTTATATGTTCTCTCCATTCAAGAGTCTTTATGTTCTCTTCCGAGTAATTCTCAACCATGTATTACGGATTTTGCGCAAATATAATCAAAAGCGGAACTGCTTTGTAAGCGATTTTTCAACAAAAAAAC
>JAZBOI010000343.1:0-4237 GCA_036351095.1 Bacteroidales bacterium
CACAATTCTGTTTATGATCGGGAGGGCTATAATCGGGCTGGCCCTGGGAAACGCCAACATCAGTCTAATGTACGGTGCTGCCGGCTCGCTGGTGGTAATCTTACTGTGGGTATTCTACTCGGCCATCATTTTCTTCTATGGAGCAGAAATAACACAGCAATATGCAAAGATGTACTCGGAGGATATCGTACCCAAAAAACATGCCGTGCGAATAGAGGTGAACGAGGTAACATAGCTTTGACTAAAAGGTGTTTACTAAAATATTTCTGACACTCATTTCTGTATATCTGTGACCTCTTTATATACCCGGTCAGCAGCCAGTTTTGATGTGAGGATACAGGTAGGGATACCCGCCGGGCTGACAGCCCACTGTCCTGCCTTATAGACATCCGGAATGGATGTTATTACGGAATCTTTCATATTGAGCATACCTGTATCGAGGGGAACAGGCTCTTCAAAGGACCATCCCACTATAGCCCCTTCTGAACTCCCTGACCACCTTTCCAGAGTCAGCGGGCTTGCAGAGAATCTGAAAATCACAGACTTCTTTAAACCAGGATAGACAGAATCGTCCAGGACACTTATTATCTTATCCTCAACGGCAGACTTAAAGTCTTCATACCAGCCATCTTTATGGATCCGCCTGATTAGTTCATAATCAAACAGGAAACTGGCAATAATGCCTGTTTTACCCTCCGGTGCAGCTTCCGGATCATTCAAAACAGGTATGGATATCTCGTATGTATTCAACTGGCAGAAGCGTTCAAGCCAGTCAAGAATCTCCTCCCTCGAAGTGTTCTCCCAGTTATCGAGCATGAGCTTCAGATCCTCCCTCTGTAAATTTCCAAGGCCCAGTTTTGACGGTGTGTAAAAGAAGTGACCGTGGGAAACAGCTTTGAATATCTCCGGTGACTGGTCCACACCCATAAAGACTGTAAATACAGACTCGGCACCCTTTTTTGAAAGAATTCTTTCCTGCTCCTTATCTATTTTGGACAGGGTCTTTGCCGGCAATCCCTCTTTTTCTATCACCCTGTACAAAAGCTTTAAGTCAGCGGTCCATACAAGTTTATCATAGGTGTACTGCATACCGTTCACATCAGTAATGCATTTGTTCCCCGGGTGAACCTTTGTAATTTCCGTATTTTTAAGCACCTCTCCTCCCATAGAGGCAAGCTTCTCTTCAAGCTTTTCAGCAATCCTGCCAACACCTCCCATGGGATAGAAATAGTCTGTATACAGGGAGAAATAGCTCATGGCAAAAAAGGCCGGAGTACCCCTGAAGAAATGCTGGGATATAATATCTATAAGAGATTCGTTTTTCATGATCTTATGTAGAAAGTCCTCTACGGGCATTCTCATTCTCAATACAGCTATTCCCGTTACAATTAACCTGAAAACCCAGGGTATAAATGTTGTAAAATAATATAAGCGGTCTCTTTTCGCATCTTTAAAGAAGGGGCTGTCACTCCCGAAGAGCACGTTCATATATTTATCGAATTTCTTTATAACATTGATTACCCGCTCCACATCATCTTCGCTTTCAGGGTACAGCTTCTTCAGCATTTCTTCATAATCGTTTACACTCTCTTCCGTCTCTGCGTTTATGACCAGATCTTCCACCCCGATAGAAACATCACTCTTATAAAGTGTCAGGTCTATATCCAGCTCCTCCAGCATCGGTTTGATCATTCCCGCATTTTCTATTGCCCTGACGCCTCCATCAAACACAAAACCCTTCCTTGTGAATGAGTTTACCAGTCCACCGGTTTTATCGTTCTTTTCAATCAGTAATACATTTGCACCGCGATTGGCCAGGGAAGTAGCTGTTGTCAGGCCGCTTATTCCTCCCCCGACGATAATGATCTTTTTTTTGCTGTTCATGGTATCACCTCCTGTATATTTATGTGTCAAGCTTTTCTTCGGCATGACTCTTAAGGAAGAATGCCGAAATTAAAATCAGTATGAGTAACAAAGCCTGGTAAAGGAAAACGTTTCTGTATCCGGACATATCAGATGCCTGTGCAATAATAACACCGATAAGTGAGGCACCCGTTAACTGCCCCAGGCTGATAAAGATGGTCAGCATACCCTGTGTTACTGCCCGGTCCACTGCAGTGGCTTCATTAAGCATGATATACCTCAGCGAGCTGCCTGAAAGTACTGATAACCCAAGACCAATCAGGATGCCTGAAGCATAAAACAAAAGCCTGCTTTCTTCCACCCTGTGCAATAAAAAGAACCCTGCTCCGGCAAGTATAAGCCCCAGGATAATGATTAGTCGTGACCCGTATATATCTATCAATCTTCCAAAAACAGGTGAACCGAGTGCTGTTGCCATGACAAGTGGTACCAGCATGAAACTGGCTTCTGAAGCGTTGATTTCAAATATTCCCACCGCAAAAGTCGGGATAAAAACAAAAGATGACTGCAGGATTCCCGTTGCTATGGCAATTGTTCCGGCCAGCACAAATTGCCTGTTTTGTAGGTAGGAGAGTTTAATAACAGGGTTCCTGGCACTTCGCTCAATAAAAAAGTTTACCACGAGTAATACAAGTGTTGCCATAAGAAAGGGAAACACCCTCGGAGAGAGAAGGCTCTGGAAAAAATTTTCTGCTTCCAGGTTATTTATTCCGTAAGTGAACGAAGCAAGAAGGAGGCCAAGAGTCACAAGTCCCTTCCAGTCGAAAAGGCCCGATTCCTGCACCTTTGTTTGGGGGAGGTACCTGTAACTTGCAACTATCAGAACAAAGACAATTGGAATATTGATCAGGAATAAGGATGTCCACGAGAAAAAATTCAGAAGTACTCCCGCAATAATAGGCCCTGCCAGGAAAGCCAGCCCAAACACAGCTCCTATCAGGCCCAGGATCCTGCCTCTTTTTTCTTTCGGGAATATGTCACCAACAACGGCAGAGGCGACAGGGAATATACCACTTGCCCCGAAACCCTGTATGGCTCTTCCAAGCAAAAGTGTTGAGTAATCTCCGGATAATGAAACCACGATTGATCCCAGTCCAAACAGGATAAGGGACAGGATGTAAATATTTCTCCTTCCATAGATATCGGATAAACGGGCAAAAAATGATACCCCCACAAGATTAAACAATACGTAAATGGAAAATATCCAGCCAAGGACACGCGGGTCAACATTCAGTGCTGTTTCAATAGAGGGAATAGCCGGCCCCACTATTGCAATATCCAGCGCCCCCATAAGTACCCCGGTAAACAGTATCACCAGTATCTTTCTGTCCGAACCCCTTTTCATTTGCTAATTTTATATTTTACCAGGTTCCTTCTTTTAAGCGCAAAAGGCTACCTAAATTCAATTTTCAGGGACCAGGCGTATAAGCAGGGTAGATCTTCAATTGTTAGTTTTGGGATTTGTATCCTGAGTTTATTGCTTTCCGCGAGTTCCCATTTTATATCTTTATTATAGCCAAGCAGTCTTATGTCTTCTACTTCTTCTCCTTCATTAAGCTTAATTTCAATAAGGTCATTCCATTTTGTAAAGATGCAAAAAAGTGTGTTGTCCCTGCCGGTAAAAAATATTTCCTGTTCTAAGCCTTCCGGTTTTGGTACATGTGCTTTTCTTGTTCCATAAATAGCTTCCCCGTTTACCTGTAACCAGTAACCGATATCCTGCAATCTTTCCTGCATTATCACCGGGATCCTCCCATCGGCCGTGGGACCGACATTCAGCAATAAATTTCCTCCCCTGCTTACAATGTCAATCATCTCGTGAATAAGTTCTTTGGAGCTGCTGTAATCTTCGATACCTTCAGCCCTGTTGAATCCATATGAGCCGCCTATTCCCCTGCTCTCTTCCCAGGGATGCTGACCGGGCCCGCCATCGTCAGCATCTTTATACTCGCTTGAATAATAATCACCGTGATTCCCGGGCATCCCCTTACAAAAACGATCATTTACAACTACTTCATCCTTTACCGGCGATTCATTATACAGCCATGCAAGAAACTCTTTTGTTTTCCAGTAATCATCTGTCTGATCCCATTCTCCGCCATCAGCAAATATTAATGAAGGTTTATAATTCTCCACCAGCTCCCTGAGCTGAACCAGCATGTGTTTATCAACGTATTCCTGTTCAGGAATTTTATACTTTTCAATAATTTGTTCAGGCAGGAAATACCCGCTTTCTGTCCTCTTTGTGCTGTTGCTTTCCCATTCAATAATGGAATAATACAATCCCATCCGAAGCCCGGCAGATTTAACTTCA
>JAZBOI010000344.1:0-4244 GCA_036351095.1 Bacteroidales bacterium
GATTCAGCTGGGTCTCGAACCCAGGACCCCATCCTTAAAAGGGATGTGCTCTACCAACTGAGCTACTGAATCTCCGTGTCCTTTTTTAAAAGGCGTTGCAAAAGTACTAAGTATTTTCGAAAACACCAAAGTCAATTTTAATTTAATCCGGCTGTTTTTGCATGATCTCACCTCTATACCCGGGGAAGCTCTGGATCTGTTGAATTACCTGCACCGGGAAACAAAAATACGGTCCTGTTTTCAGTGCTCCTTGTCTTCGTTTTCGTTATTTTCGGAACAAATATGGTCGGCCAGTCCTACACCGGCTTCGGCAAAAATATTATATACTGCATCTACTCCGAGCTTCTGCAGGGCTCTTATATCATCTTCATGCCTTACGGTGGCTGCGATTTTCCCCCTGTAGTTTATTGATTTCAGTTCTTTGATAGCATGAAGGTTTGATTTATGGTCGTCCATACAAAGCACTACCATTTTCACCTGCTCTTTACCTTTATTCATTTTATCCACTCTTTCCCAGAACTCAATATCCGTTGCGTCATCCTGAATTACATTCCTCCCCTGCAGGCGGTGTTTCTCTACAATATCGGGATTATAATCCAGGGCCAGTACTTTCTGACCGTATACATTTTTAAGCTGGTCATATACAGCTTCACCGAGTATGCCCATTCCAAAAATCAATACTTCCGCATTACCTATGTCAATGGTCCTGTCATACAACAGCCTGTGTGGGGTTTCGAATTTCAGGAGGTAGGACCTTATACGGCTGAATATTCTATGAGAATAGGTATTCAGGGGTGATGAAATCACAAAACTTATCGCCAGGGCTATTGCTATAACTCCAAGCCACTCATTTGGAAGCCAGCCGTTGGCATATGCCACCGAGGCTACTATCAGCCCGAATTCAGAATAATTGGCCAGGCTGAGTGAGGTGAAATAGGATGTGAGAGCCCTTAAACCGAATTTTGTGAAAACAAGAAAATATAGTATAACCTTAAAATTGATGGCAAAGGATATGCATAATGAAATAATCAGTATGTCAAGGGTAGGGGTGACTGACAGCCCTATTGCCAGGAAAAAACCAATAAGGAAAAAATCCTTGAAATGAATTAACAGTTCATACATCTCCCTGGATTTGGGATGCTTTGATATTAGCATACCCATGAGCAGTGCACCGAGATCGGGTTTTAGGCCCACCATCTTAAACAATTCCGCACCTGGAACCAGGGCAAGGAAAAAACCAAAGAGGATAAGTAGCTCACCATGACCTATTCTTTT
Organism: Bacteroidales bacterium; assembly: GCA_036351095.1. GTDB lineage: Bacteria > Bacteroidota > Bacteroidia > Bacteroidales > VadinHA17 > UBA9300. The sequence goes on from JAZBOI010000344.1 coordinate 1,276, forward strand.
GTAGATCAAGAAAATAATTGGCTTGATCATCAACAGTATAAAGGGTATGGCAAAAACCCAGGCGCTGGGCAGATCATCAGAAGTGGCAACCAGGAAAATGACCGCCATCAGGTCCTGTATTATAAGTACTGCTATGGCAGTTGTTCCGTGCAGCGATGTGCTTTCACCCCTGTCATCCAGTACTTTGACTGCGAACACAGTACTTGAAAAGCTAAGAGCGAAAGCTATAAGAAAGGCCTTTGATGTGCTGAAGTTATCGAATAGACTGAAACTGCTCAGTCCCGCCAGGATAAGAAAGCCACCGAATAAGGCTGTGATTATAAACATATGTATCAGGGCGCCTCCGTAAACTTCGTGCCTGGCAAGGTTCTTAATATTAAGTTTTAAGCCGATAGTAAAGAGCAGTAAGGTAACACCCAGATCAGATACAGTTTCAATAAACTCACCCGATTCAGCGCCGAGAAAGTTGAGCGCAAATCCTGCCAGCAGATAGCCCACAAGAGGTGGTAAACCTGTTAATCGTATCAGGAAACCAGCGACAAATGCTATGCTTAACCATACAGGATCCATAGTATTATGATCTAATAAGTATGCCCTTGGCCGGCAATATTAAAGCCTTTATTCAATATCTCTTCCCTGATTTCTTTATTGTAAAGCACCGGGTTGGAATGGTTGAAATGTATGAAATGTATTTTCTTCTTTGTCTCCTTGCTTTCCCGGCTGAAAAGTGCCATTGTTTCCACAATACAGGGATGGGGTATCTCATCCATATTACGTCCGGGCAGCTCATCCCCCGAATAGAAGGTGCCATCCAGGAAAGCTATGTCAGATGACTCAACAAGGCTGATGATATCCTTATTCATTTCATCCCAGCTGTCAATATCAGGGATAAAAAGGTATGAGCTCTCAGGGCTTATTATTTTATAGGCTGCCGTTTCCGAATATTCATTGCGATGGGGAACCGTAAAGCTCTTTACTGTAATTTCCTCTGAAATGGCAAGTTCCGAACCATCACTCATCTCAACGGGTATTATGTTCTCCAGGCTCACAAGCTGGTCCCACGGACCGTTATTCTCAAGAAAATGCTTCATCCGTGGCATTGCATAAACAGTAAGTCCATCCGTATTCATCACTTCGCGACCGAATTGCATCAGCCCGGTATAATGGCCTATGTGGGCATGACTCACAAATACGGCCCTCGGAAGGTAATCGTATTCACCGGATGTAAGTTGTCTGAACAGCTGTAATTGTTCCCTGATATCCGGGCTTGCTTCAAAAAGATACCATTGCCGGGAAACAGGATCTGCCAGGGCAAGCGAAACCACGTTCCTTCTCATGGAGGGATCTTCCCAGGCTGATTCGCAACATTCCTTTGTGCATCCCATGTGAGGATAGCCACCATCCTGTGCCACTCCAAGCACAATTATAAAGGGTTGTTCCCGGGCATCGAGCTCAAGAGGGAGTAAGATAAATAGCAATAGGAGATATCTCATGATGGTTATTAACATCAGTTTTGTTACAGTATCAGGACGTAAAAATAGCTAATTATTATATTTTTTCCCGTACCGTTCCTGACGAAAACCAAAATCTCCGAATGAAATATCCCTTATTTTTCAATTTTATATAATGTCAAAAAATTTGCTACAGGGGTTTTACCGGGATGCAGATGTCCAGGATAAATTTCCGCTCCGGGTGTTCTTCATGGTTGTTATGGTAAAGCTCATAGGGCAGGCCGTCAGAAGGCTGGTAGCCGCTGTCGGCCAGCCACAGACATACAGAATCCCAGGCATCCGTGAATCCTGTCTCGTCAATCTCAAATCTGCCCACTGCATATTTGCCCCCGGGCAACTCAAAACTGGTAAATTCACCCTCGGGTACTATATCACGGTCAACAGTTATGCATGCACTCTGCCTGAGCCTTTCAATATCAGTGATACCGGGGTCATCGTGGTAAACGGTAACGGTTTTGAGTTCTGGCTTATTAAGCAAGCCCCTGGGGGCAGCCCATCGCATAAGCTTTTCATAGGCATGGCCTATCTGGTTAAACGGACCGGTATGCAGTATGCGGACAAGCTTCAGCCCGGGCATCTCTTTTACTTCAATTTGTGATTTCATAATTTTCCTCTTTTTGTTAGTAATAAAATCATTGCTAATATCACTCAAAGAGGATGATTGCTGTTTGCTTTCCTTGCTATTTTCTTGACCCTTCTTGCTAAGTTCTTGATGATTCTTGCTGTACTCACTACCCTTTTCCGACCTGAACTGCTGTGCCGTTACTCCAAAGTGTTCCCTGAAATGCCTGCAGAACACTGCTGTACTGTTGTATCCACATTCAACGGCAATATTTGTTACCGCCTTTTCCTGTTCATAACATAATAATCTGGCTGCCCTCTCTATCCTTAACCTCCTGACATAGGCGATCAGGGGTTCACCGGTGAAGGCAGAAAAGAGACGGTGGAAGTGGAAGGGGGAGAAGTTGGCCACCCCGGCCAGTTTGCCCACTGTTAATTCTTCATCGAGATGCCTGTCGATATAGCCAAGCACCCTGTTAATCCGGGTGAGGTACTCTTTCCTGTAAGTGTTCATATATCCTGATACATAAGTAAGTTTGCCCTGGACTTGCCTCAGGCTATTTTCTACTACTTCATATAGGGATACCTGAAATCCGTTGCAGGAATAAATGTTTCCTTTATGGTCCTGGGATTTACCCAGCGTACCAGGTTAAAGGCACCGCCTGCCTTGTCATTTGTCCCGGAGGCACGTGATCCGCCAAAGGGCTGCAGCCCGACAATTGCACCTGTAGGCTTATCATTGATATAGAAATTACCCGCGGCATACCTGAGTTTATTGCAGATATTTATTGCTGCAAGACGGTCCTGGGAGAATACTGCTCCTGTGAGGCCGAATGGTGAGGTGGTGTCACAAAGTTCCACCGCCTGATCCATTTCCCTGTCATCGTAAACGTAAAC
>JAZBOI010000345.1:0-2532 GCA_036351095.1 Bacteroidales bacterium
CCATGTATCCATTTCTATAGCATTAAGGCTGGCTATCAGGGGTATTGAAAGACTCTCCTTTGCCTCCCTGATATTTGAAAGGTGCTCATCAGGTCCGGCATGCTCAATGTTCGGGTGTGATGTAATCATTTCCGCATGGATATTGTTATATTCGCTCAGATCCTCGTCCATTTTATATCGCTCAAGCTGTATCTGCTCCTCGAACAAGGATTTATAAACAATTGCGGCCGCGCCGGATTCTTCAGCTTTTTTCAGTTTATCGATTTTTGTTACCATATTGGAAGCACCGACAATAAGCGGATTTTCCAGTTCTATTCCCATGTAATTTACCTTTAGGTTCTTCATAGCAGTGGTTTTATTGTTTTAAGTTTAGTTTATTAATTATCCCTGGACGCTGTCCGGGGGATGATAATTTATATAAAGATAAGACAATTTTTGCACTCATATTGTTCAGGTAACCATTAATACAGTGAACTTCCCGGGATATTTAATAATCATTTTCATATGGCATGACCATGGTTTATAACTTGCTTTTTTCCTCAACACCATAAGCCTTTCTATATGACTCTTTAAAAATGCAAAGTCAAATTCCCTGGCTGATCAATTCCTTTTGAGCCTTCAGTTCGGAGGTATTGTGAAACCGGACGCCCGGATGTGTTTCTTTGACCATCCCTAGCATCCAGTCGCTTTCAGCAAGAAAAACCGGGATATTTGCTTTGTCAAAAGCTATGGAGTGGGACCGTTTGTCAATCATTGTCTGCAGTTCCTTTTCATTGTCAGATGTTAACCAGAAGGCCTTTGTAAAAGGCAGGGTCCTGAAATCACATTTAGCGCCATACTCGTGCTCCAGCCTGAACTTGATCACATCAAACTGGAGTTCACCCACCGTACCGATTATTTTGCGGTTACCCGGTTGCTGGATAAATAATTGTGCCAGTCCTTCCTCCGTGAGCTGCCTTACTCCCTTTTCAAGCTGTTTGGTTTTAAAAGGGTCTTTATTTACAACCTCTTTCAATATTTCCGGTGAGAAGCTGGGAATGCCGGTGAAATTTAAATCTTCACCCTCTGTGAGGCTGTCGCCTATCTTCAGGGTCCCTGTATCATAGAGGCCAATAACATCGCCCGGAAATGCCTCATCAACAGTATTTTTGGTATTTGCCATGAAAGTCGCAGGGGCAGCGAAACGCATTTTTTTCTTAAGGCGTGTATGGTAATACATCTTATTACGTTCGAACTTTCCCGAGGAGACACGCAGGAAAGCCATACGATTTCGGTGCCTGGGGTCTATATTGGCATGTATCTTAAAAACAAAGCCGCTGAATTTATCTTCCTCCTCACCGACTATCCTTTCCAGGGTACCGGTACTTGAAGGGGGTGGAGCAATATCTATGAAAGTCTCAAGCAGATCGGGGATACCAAAATTGTTCAGGGCACTGCCAAAAAATACCGGGGCAAGGTATCCCTGCAGGTATAGGTTTTTATTAAATGATTCATACAGATCACCGAGCATGTCAATCTCATCCCATAAGATCTTTATTTGTTCCTGCCCGACAAACTGCAGCAGCGCAGGGTCTTCTATGCTTTTGGTGCTTAAAAGTATTTCCGGTCTGGCCGTTTTTTCGGGCTCATAAAGCTGAATACTTTCGCCTGTCAGATTATATACACCTTTAAACCTGTTACCGCTGCCAAGTGGCCAGGTAAAGGGACAGGTGGCAATTTTCAGTTCGTCTTCCAGCTCTTCCAGGAGGTCGAAAGGATCTTTGCTTTCCCTGTCCATTTTATTGATAAAAATAATTACAGGCGTTGCTCTCATGCGGCAAACCTCCATCAGTTTCCTGGTCTGTTCCTCCACACCTTTCACACTGTCCACAACAAGGATTACACTGTCCACTGCTGTGAGTGTGCGGTAAGTATCTTCAGCAAAGTCCTTATGGCCGGGTGTGTCAAGTATATTTATCCTTATTCCTTTATAGTCAAAGGTCATTACCGATGTGGCAACAGAAATACCACGTTGTTTTTCTATCTCAAGAAAATCGGATGTGGCCGTTTTTTTGATCTTATTGTTTTTTACGGCTCCTGCTATCTGTATTGCCCCGCCAAGGAGGAGTAGCTTTTCTGTAAGGGTTGTTTTGCCTGCATCGGGGTGGGATATGATGGCAAATGTTCTTCTACGGTTTATTTCCGCTTTTATGTCCATAAGTCCTGGTTATTGGATGCCAATCGGGCACCCGTGTAAGTAAAAATGTAAAATACGGGATTGGCAGTAATGCGTTTATGCTGCTGGCGCACTGCCTTGCGCCACCCGGACCATAAAGATCATGGTGGAGTAATACCGCAATATTTCGATATCCTGTTATTCATTTCAAAGGGCAAAGCTAATGAAAAATAGACTCGCCGGCAAAGTTTTCCTTTTTACTTCTGCTTTTCTGCGTATTCTTCAAACATTATAATTGCCCTGTAGAGCACGCCTGCCGAGCCCCGAAATGTTCCTGATCCTTCCGGTTTATTATCCACGGTGTACCATTCATAAAA
>JAZBOI010000346.1:0-30315 GCA_036351095.1 Bacteroidales bacterium
ACAGATGTGCAGTGGGAGATGGCTTCTTCCGACAGGATGATCAAAAATTTTCCGCGAGAAAAAAGAAGTGATTCAAAGCTTGCAGCTGTTTTGATACTGCTTTACCCCGTAAAGAATAAAATCTGCACCCTTTTTATACAGCGGCCTGTATATGATGGTGTTCACAGCGGGCAGATATCCTTTCCCGGCGGCAAGATGGAAAAAGAAGACCGGGGCCTGACAGATACGGCAATAAGAGAAGCCTGTGAAGAAGTCGGCCTGTGCAGGGACAGGCTGCATATACTCGGATCACTTACTCCCCTGTTTATTCCCGTAAGCAATATTGAAGTAAGCCCGGTAATTGCTTTTTGCAACATTCATCCCTCATTCACACCTGACGACCAGGAGGTAGTTGCCCTGATTGAAGCACCGCTGGCTGATTTTTTCAAGCCAGGTGTTGTTCAGGAAAAACCTATGATAGTACGTGATGGACAGCTTGATATGAAATATTATAATTACAATGGCAGGGTAATATGGGGAGCCACGGCAATGATATTACATGAGTTGCTGGTGATAATCAAACAGGAAAAGATCTTCACGGCCTGACCTACTCCTCATCGTTCAGGAAATTCTTATAGTGCTCATACCTGTTAAGCACCTGGATAACATAGAAATAAGGTTCTTCACCCCTGCAGAATCCGTGTTCAACCACCGGATCATGGTAAAATTCAGGATCTGATTTGCGCAGGAGGTAATAGGCAACATTGTCATCCCATATTTCGGGGTCACGTCCATGTTTACGTGCCAGCTGCCGTGCGTCCAGGACGTGTCCCGGACCTACATTATAGGCTGCAAGAATAAATTTTAACCTTTCCTCCTCATCGCTTACCTTATCTTCGAAAAGTTCCTGGAGCCACTGTATATATTTAATTCCCGCCCTGATATTATTTTCAGGGCTCGAATATATATCAATACCAAATTGTTCGCCTGTTGAAGGCATGAGTTGCATAAGGCCATATGCTCCTGCCCAGGATTCAACATCAGGGTCGAAACGTGATTCCTGCAAAACGAGTGAGGCAAGCAGGCGCCAGTCCCAGCCTATTGAATCACTGTATTGCCTGAAGTATTCATCCCAGCGCGAAATATTGCCGCTGCCCAGGCTGAAATAATCAGACCTGACAATATGCTTTGATCTTGAGTTTTTAAAATACTTGGCATAGATGAGGGCATAGCGTTCAGTTCTTTTGAATCCTTCTATCCATTTATTCAGTTCTTCAAGGAGCTTCCCGGATCCGCTCTTCCTGACAGCCCAGGCGAGGTTCTGCTCAAAACTTACAGGTGTTTCCAGGTCGATGTCAGGATAATAGGTACGGTTTACCATTGCTATATTCTCATCTGACACTGTAAAATTTATCTCACCACTGGCTACCAGGCTGATCAGTTCTTCAACTTCCATGGGAACTTCCACGATATGTATTGTGTCGCCTATTTCACTTTGCAGGTTTTTCATTCTCTGTGCATAGGATGACTCACTCTGTACATATACGGTTTTATCCGCAAGGTCGAGCAGATTCCTGACCATGGTACTGTTAATCTCATCCATGGTCATATTACGCCAGTTATCAGGCCTTTTCTGTACGAGGACCTGCCTGGTATGGCCTATGGGGCGTGTAAACTGCACCCTTTCCTTTCTCTCGTTATTTATGGTAAGGTTAAGAGCCAGAAGGTCGGTTCTCCCGTCATTGAGCATCTCGAAGGACCTGCTTAGATCATTCTCGGTCACTATCTCAAGCTCTATCTGGAGATAATCAGAAAATTCCTGCAACAATTCAAACTGGAAACCCATCGGTTCACCCCTGTAGATAAAATAGCTGATTGAATTATAGTCTGTAAGGGCGATCAGGCTGCCCCTTTCCCGTATCTGGTCAAGGTCCCTGCTTATTGGCGTATGCTTATCAATGGGAACCCTTCCCTTGTCACAGGAAAAGATCAAAAGGAAAAAAATCAGAAAGAGTATATTTAACCAGTGTCGATGCATTATCTGTCCTGATAAACAATACTAATATACAGATTAATTATAAAAGGTCCACGCAATGCCATACTTAAACATTCTTATATTCATCGGGTAATAAGGGCTCAGGAAGTAATCATAACCCATAAGACCATGGTTGATATGATCAAACCCTATGAAAATCCTTGTCCTTTTGATTTTTATGTTTGCAAATACATTTATTACAGGGTAATTGCCCGTTTTCATTTCATCCTGCACATAAAACACACCTGTTGCAGGCATATAGGCATATGAATAATATTCAGTATTGTATTCTGCTTCAAGTCCCAGCTGTGTCTGCAATCTGCCTCCCGTCGATTTGAAATAGAATTCATGGTCAAAGTAAAAAGCCGTTCTTGCACTGAGCAGGGGGAAATCTAGAATATCACTGTCACTGCTTTTCTGCACCAGGATAGAATTATCAAAACGTAGTTTCCAGAAAGAAAAATTCTTATTCATTCGTGCACTGATCACTGATACCACTCCATCGTGTTGCTCCGGCAGGGCTTCGGAATTAAAATAGAACATATTCGTTATAAGTGCATAATCCATCCCCGCATCAAAATCTATACCCGGGTAGACATATGTAGCGCCCACATTAATCCTGAACTCGCTGCTGAAATCATTCGACCACTCAAAATGGTTGCTTCCCCAGCTATTCATCCACCATGAGGGTCCGGTGTTAGTTACGCTGCCCCTTGCTGTTAATTCAGATCTTTTGTCTCCTTCATTAAAATCCCATTTAATATTCCCATCAATGGAGAAATCTCCTGCTCTTAAACCGGAAAAATAGAATTTACCATCGGCCTGCCAGCCAAAATTTTTTCCGATCCTGTTAAAAAGTGTTCCCAGTACTGCGTTGGAACTTCGTGCCCAGCGCGCCGAGTCCGCAGGGTTTTCCTCGTTATGCGTGGGCATGATCTGTGCAAAAATATTCTGCTCATTTACTGCCCCTACACCTATACCCAGCTGGAATTTAGCTGTTTCGCTGGTATTGAAATCAAATCTGACAGTGTTTTTTAATATTCGGGCATAGAGCGAATCATAGGTTTGGACCCCGTTTATATAAATGCTATCATAAAATCCCGACCCGGGGCTGTTATCCTCGTATATACGCTTTACCCTGTCATATTCAAGTATATGTGAAAAGGTGCCTTTCACCCCTCCCTTCTGTTCAAGCTGGAGGCTGTCTGCTACCAGTGGCTTCACCGGGGGCACGGGTCCTGCCTCAAGCGTATCCCCTGCCATGGCATTTTTCCCGTTCTTCAGCCGTGCATCAGCACTGTCTGCGGCTGCCTTCCTGCTTCCTCCAATGGTATATTTCTGGATAAGCTGGAAGTTCATGTTCTGAAGCCTGCTTTTAGCTTCATTTAGTCCACCAAGGTTAACCGGCACATCCCTTGTATCATACTGATCAAGCACCGCGGGGTCGCTTACACCCCCATTCTCATAGGCTACAAGCTTATTGGTGCTCCATGATGCAAATGCCTTATACTTCTCTTTAAGGTATGATCCGTGCAGAGTAAAGGCCTTGTTGTCAGACTTCTGGTAATGGTACTGGCCAAGGCTGTAGATAATATCAAGATCAAGCCCAAAGTTAAGAAAGGGATTAACATTCTGTGAATGCCTCACCTCGAGGGTCTGCTCTGCCTCCTGTCTTTCTCCCCCGAATGTCCATTGAAGCTCGGTGAAAGGTACCTGTGTATCCACATACATCTTGTTGCCGGAATAATGCATATAGTACTTCAGGTGCCGGTAAATAAAATATTCCGGGTTAACAGGCCTGTCAAAAAAGTCGGTTTCCATATAGGAAAGGCCATAATTACCCAGTCTCTGGAAGAAGGGAGAAACTTCTTCTGTCTTTTTATACCTGTGGAATGTATCTATCAGGGTGTCCAGGGGCACATAAACCGTGTCCGTGTAATTTTCATTTAATTTATACTGGTAGGTGACATGAGTAATCGAATCGTTCTTCTCAGGTATATTGCTTCTCTGCGAAAAAGCATTTAATGAGACAATTAATAAAATGATGTATATTAATGTCCTTTTCATGGTCCCCAAAGATAAATAAATATAGTGAAAAAAGGCAGGTCGATCAGGCCTGCCACCAGATAGCCTGGAATGTGCGGGACTGTTCTGCTCCGGGTATGCAGCAGCATCTCACGAAAGAAGCAATTGCGGGTGTTTAATCTACATTGTCATTAAGATAGGCATTATCATCCCTGAGTGATGGTTCGTCATCATCATCGGAAAGGGTAAATTTTGACACCTCTGAATTATCCTTTCTTTTATCGTTATCAATTTTTATTTTTTTCCTGATAAAGGCCGGTACATCTTCAAATTCATCCACATTCTCTCTCATGGTTTGATTTGAGAGTCCTTCATTTTTCAGAATATTCTGCATATGTTTTATCTTCCTCAGGGTACCATCTCCCTGTGTCAAGCCGTCCTGTTCTTCATCGTCCCTGGCCACGAAATCGAATTCCAGTTTTTTCTGCAGGTCATTTTCAAAATCATCAAAGAGCTCCCTTTTTTTTGTTTTCACCCTTATGGTATCCTGTTCTTCCTTTTTCTTTTCAGGTACAGCGGTGCTCACCTGGCCTGTCTCAAGGTTTATTTTTTCAGTTTTGGTGTTTGTCCTGTAAGGCTCCAGCACGCTGTTTGGTTCAAAGCCTGTTGCAATAACCGTTACACATATTTTATCCCCCAGGTTTTCGTCTTTGGAGAGTCCCCTGATAATGAGAGCATCGCTTGAAGCAACATCATATACATAATCAGTTATTTCTCCCAGTTCATCCATAGTGAGTTCATGTTCACCCATGCCGGTTGTAATGTTAAGGAGTATGCTTCTGGCGCCATGTATATCATTTGAATTAAGCAGGGGAGATGATATTGCTTCCTCTATTGCTTTCAATGCCCTGTCTTCACCTGCAGATGATCCTGTTCCCATCACTGCGGCACCTGAATCATGCATCACCGTTTCGACATCGGCAAAATCAACATTGATATAGCCGGCAACGGTAATAATTTCAGCAATGCCTTTAACAGCCATGGTCAGCACATCGTCGGCTTTGGCAAAGGCGGTTGAAACGGGCTGATCACCGAAAATCTCCCTCAGCTTTTCATTATTTATCACCAGCAGTGAATCTACATGATCCTTCAGTTCATTTATCCCCTGTACGGCATTTTTAATCCGTATTTTCCCTTCCGACTTAAAAGGTATTGTTACCACAGCAATAGTCAGCAGTCCTGCTTCCTTACAGGCCCTGGCTATTACCGGGGCGGCACCTGTACCGGTACCTCCACCCATGCCGGTTGTAATAAAGACCATGCGGGTATTGCCACCAAGGGCTTCCAGTACCTGGTCAATGTTTTCTTCAGCTGCCCTGCGCCCGATTTCCGGTTTGCTCCCGGCACCCCTCCCCTCGGTCAGATCCTCTCCTATCTGGACCTTCACGGGTATACGGCTCCCGGCAAGAGCCTGGGCATCGGTATTGCAGATGACGAAGTTTACATCGGTAATACCTTCATTATACATATGGTTAACGGCATTATTGCCACCTCCTCCTATTCCAAGCACTTTGATTATTGAAGACCTCTCAACAGGGAGATCAAAATCTATTAGTTCTTCAGACATGGTTATAATAGTTTAATATTCATCTATATCAGTTTATGAGCATACTATTCAACAGCTAGTTTATACTCTGGTCTTCTGTTTCAAACATCTTACTCAGACTTTTCTTAAATTTTTCAGTCCAGCTCAGTTTGTCATCAAAATCATCCGGGTCGGCTGTCTCAGCCTCGACTTTCTGTTCCTCTAATGCTTTCTCCTCTTCTTCGGACATTTCGGATTTTGCCCCTGCATTAAAGTTGCTCTTATAAGTCTCCAGGTAGTCAAGTCCTCTCATGATCAGGCCGACACTGGTTGCGAACATGGGCTGGTTTATTTCATCCTTTGAATTTCCGCCAAGGTGCTCATTCGGAAATCCTATCCTTACATCCATAGCTGTTTTGAACCTGACAAGCTGAGGCAGGTGTTTGAGCATTGCTCCTCCCCCTGTAATCACCACTCCCGCGGAAATTTTATCCGCATAGCCTGATGACTGAATCTCAAAATTCACCGCATCGATTATCTCCTCCATTCTTGATTGTATGATATAAGCCAGGCTTTTGAATGAAATTTCTTTCGGATCGCGGCCACTTATTCCGGGAACCGATACCACCTTGTCTTCCGGGGCTATATCACCCAGCGCCGAGCCATATTGCACCTTCAGCTGCTCGGCATACCTCTGGAGGATGGAGCATCCCTCCTTAATATCCCTGGTTACCACATTGCCCCCGAAGGGTATAACAGCTGTGTGTCTGATTATATTATCATAATAAACAGCCACATCGGTTGTTCCACCGCCTATATCGACGAGCACAACACCCGCTTCTTTCTCATCGTCAGTAAGAACAGCATCGGATGAGGCCAGGGGCTCAAGGATAAGGTCCTTTACCTTAAGGCCGGACTTTCTGATACATTTTTCAATATTCTTGGCCGAAGCAACCTGTCCAATTACAATATGGAAGTTTGCTTCAAGCCTTCTGCCACACATACCGATTGGGTTTTTCACACCGGTTTCATTATCAACAATGAAATTCTGGGGAATAACATGTATAATCTCCTCCCCTATTTCAATAGGGATTTTATGCATGTCCTGAGTAAGGTTAAACACGTCATCCTTGTCGATTTCATCATCGATTGAATCCCGGTTGATATAACCCCTGCTTTTCATACTTTTGATATGCTGGCCGGCAATCCCAACAAAAACGTCAGTGAATACAATTCCTGATCGCTGTTGTACATCGGCCACGGTACTCTCAATGGCACTGACTGTTTCCTCTATATTAAGCACCACACCTCTCTTTACTCCGTTCGATGGTGCCTTGCTCAATCCAAGGATCTCAATCTTACCGTTAGGATTCTTCTTCCCGACAATGGACACTATTTTTGTAGTTCCAATGTCAATTGCTGCTACATACTGTTCATTATTGCTCATAACTTATTCAATATGAAATTGTTTTTAACTATTTTGTTTATCTTTTCCTGCATACTAATTGTCCGTTAAAACGCATGTCGATCTCATCATATTTATCCCACCCGGTCACAGGCATCTCTTCTTTGTAAAAAGTCCTCAGCACATTGAATTTCCATTCATAATTACCTGCTTCCCCGAATTTGACGATATGGTCGCCAAGCCTGGGAACCAATTCAATTTCTTCTTTTTCATTTATCCAGACCTGCTCTATGAGTTCCTGCCAGAACTTATCCTCATTTATATAAGCAAGCAGCTTGAAAGTTCTGCTTATCAAAAGCTCATCATTGTAGTCAAGTATACTCTTCCCCATAATACAGCTGTCAGGCACTTCAATATTTCCTGAAACGACAATCATGCGTGGTGTATATGTTTGGCTGTGGGGGATGACATGGCCGTATTTATCTATATAGTAATTATTCCCGTAGGAAGTGATCACACGCATCATGGGATCGCGCTGATCAGCATCTATATGCAAAACACCGTCGGCTGTGGTATACACTTCAACACATTCAAGTTCCCGCAGTTCTGACAGTATATTTTCAATGCCATCCAGGTCTACCGAATTAAGTGCCTGGCCCAGGAACTTAATGTCACTGTCCTGTATCATCGAAAGTATAGCGGCACCGGTTATAAACCTGTAGTCCGACGAATCTGTAATTGCAATCTTAACCTCACCGCATATTTCATTGTACACCTTTCCTGACATAAATGAGGGCATAATGATCATATACACGATCAGCGGCATCCACCATATTTTCTTAAGCACTCTCATCACAATCGTTTTCTGAGCAAATTTTCTATCGGTTCAACCAGTCTGTCTATATCTCCGGCACCCATTGTAAGTAAAATTTCGATCTCCCCTGAACCAAGCATATCCAACACCTCATCCCTGCCCGCCAGGCTTTTGTCCTGCAGTTTCATCCTGTCAAATATCATCTTTGAATCAACGCCCTTGATTTCCTCCTCCCTTGCCGGGTAAACAGGTAAGAGGATGAGCCTGTCAAGTTTGTCCAGGGCAGCTGCAAAAGCATCAGCATGATCTCTTGTCCGTGTAAAGAGGTGAGGTTGAAATATTCCGCTTATCTTCCTTTTGCCGTAAAATTCCCTGACCGATTCAATACAATAATCAATTTCCGCCGGGTGGTGGGCATAGTCATCTATGTAAATCAGTTCCTCACTGCTGATCCTTACATCAAAGCGTCTTGTAACGCCCCTGTAATAAATAAGTGCCTTTCTTATCTCATCATCTTTTGCTCCTGCCAGTTTTGCCAGTGCAACCGCGCCGACGGAGTTTTCAATATTCATTTTCCCGGGTATGAGCAGGCTCAGATCATCAATTATTCCCATGGGGGTATGGATATTGAAACGATATACCCCATTTTCAAGGGATATTTCCCCGGCATAAAAATCAGCCGGAGGCTTCATGCCATAAGTATAAAGCCGGACATTTGGCGGTCCGGACAGCCTGGCTGCAATTTTTTCATTTACAAGAAGCTTACCCCCTTCTTTTATCTTCTCCGTAAACTCCCGGTAAGCTTTCACCATATTCTCATAGCTGCCATAAATATCGAGATGATCGGCATCCATTGATGTTACGAGAGCCATCTCAGGGTTCAGATGGTGAAAAGACCTGTCAAATTCATCGGCTTCCATAACAATAATATCACCGGTGCCGGTAAGCAGGTTTGTCCTGTAATTTTTGGATATCCCTCCCAGGAAGGCACTGCAATCAATAGAGGATTGTTTCAGCAGGTGTGCCGTCATGCATGTAAGCGATGTTTTTCCATGGGTTCCCGCTATTGCAACCGTACGTCCTTTCTTTGATACAAGCCCGAGTATTTCAGCCCTTTTATGCATACTGAATCCTGATGTCCTGAAAAAGGCTGCTATCCTGTTCACCGGGGATATGGCAGGTGTATATATTACAAGTGTTTTGTCCCTGTTGAGGTATTCAGCCGGAATTGCTTCCGGATCATCATTGTAAATAACCTTTATTCCCCCGGCAAGCAGCTCGCGTGTCAAAGGTGATTCAGTCCTGTCATAGCCTGCCACTTCAAATCCTCCCTCAGCAAAATATCGTGCAAGGGCGCTCATACCGATGCCCCCGATGCCAATAAACCATATATTCGATATTTTTTTTAAATCAATCATTCAGCCAGTTTCAGTATTTCCTCAGCTATAAGCCTATCAGCATTATTAAAGGCCATCGAAGCAATATTCTCCGACAGATTTTTCCGTTTTTGAATATCATTTACAAGTTCGATAATTGTATCCCCAAGTTTTACACCTGCTTCATTGTCGCTGAGCATCAGTGCTGCATTTCTTCGAAGCAGGGCCATTGCATTCTTCGTCTGGTGGTCATCCGCAACATTAGGCGAGGGTACCAGGATTGCAGGCAGGCCAAGCATGCTCAGTTCCGATATAGTAATGGCACCGGCGCGAGAAACAACAATATCGGCAGCAGCATAGGCAAGGTCCATCCTGTCGATAAAATCATGCAGCC
Source organism: Bacteroidales bacterium (assembly GCA_036351095.1). Classification (GTDB taxonomy): domain Bacteria; phylum Bacteroidota; class Bacteroidia; order Bacteroidales; family VadinHA17; genus UBA9300. The sequence continues at coordinate 9,614 of JAZBOI010000346.1, forward strand.
GCGCCAGCCTGCCCTTTGATTTTTCATGCACCTGCTGCATCTTTTCATAATAATATTTACCCGTCTGCCATATAAGCTGGACACTGTTTTTTTCCAGTTCGGGAAGGCAGGCGGCAAGGCTGTCATTTATTGTGAGGCTGCCCCCTGAGCCACCCAGCGCCAGCACTACGGGTGCCGAAGGGTCAAGATTGAAGAACTCATATGCCTCCAACTTCTTATCATCCATCCCGGCCAGGTCTTTTCTTACAGGATTTCCCGTCAGGCGAATTTTTTCAGCCGGGAAATACTTCTCCATCCCTTCATAAGCCACGCAGATTACCCTGGCTTTCTTTGCCAGCAGTTTATTTGTCATACCTGCATAACTGTTTTGTTCCTGTATAAGGGTAGGGAGGCCTTTCCTTTGTGCCACCCTGAGAACCGGACCGCTGGCATAGCCACCTACTCCCACAACCACGTCAGGCTTAAAAGAGGATATTATTTTTTTTGCCCTGTTAAGGCTTTTAATAAGCTTAACAATAAGGTAAATATTATTAAGGCTTATCCTGCGCTCAAACCCTGTTATTGGCAGGCCGCTGATCTCATAACCGGCACGCGGCACACGGGTCATCTCAAGCCTGCCGTTTGCACCGACAAAATGAATAATAACATTCCTGTCAATGCCTTTAAGGGCATCAGCTATAGATATGGCCGGGAAAACATGTCCTCCCGTTCCTCCTCCGCTTATGATTATTCTTTTACCCATTCGCCGTTTCATATATTACACCATCTTCCGGGTTTTCTTCTTCTCGCTCATCATTCTCACTATGGAGTGTTTTTGCATTCACCACGCGGCTTACACCAAGTATTGTCCCGAGTGCGAAACTGGATACAACCATTGATGTCCTTCCCCAGCTGATCATTGGCAGTGTCTGACCTGTAACCGGCAGCAGGCCCACTGCAACCGACATATTCAATACAGCCTGTGTCACCAGCATAACTGTTAAGCCCATTACGAGGAAAGCCGGGAAGGCCGTCTCACATTTCCGGGCTATTGAAATGCCCCTGAAAAGCAATATCAGGTAGGCAAAGAGTACTGGTAAAGCACCGAAGAGCAAACCATACTCTTCAATTATTATAGCAAAAATGAAATCAGAATTTGATTGGGGCAACATATTTCTCTGGACGCTGTTACCGGGCGCTTTGCCAATAAGGCCACCTGTGGCAATTGCTATTTTTGCCTGGTTTGACTGATAGTCAGCATCACTGTTTCCTCCATCCCCCTTTACATAATTCTCTATCCTGCTCTTCCATACTGAAACACGGTTTGTATCGCTTACCATGTCAAGCAGCAAAGCAAAAAGAACAACCGCTGCCAGGGCCATACCCATCCAGGCAAGCAAATATTTAAGAGGCATCCTGCCAATAAACATTATTACCAGGGCCATTGCAAAGATCATAAGGGCTGTTGACAGATTTTCAGGCATTATCAATGCACATACGATAGCCACCGGTATTATCATAATCCTTGTCATGAGCCTGAAATCTTTCAGATTATGCTGGTTCTGGGATAACATACGGGCGAGGTAGATTACAAGTGCCACCTTTGCCAGGTCTGATGTCTGGATCATGAATCCTGTGCCCGGTATCATTATCCAGCGTGAAGCCTCATTTATCCGAACCGGGAAAAGGAGTGTCACTATCAGCAGTATTATTGCAACAAAGAGCAGAAAACCTGCCAGGGATGAATAAATCCTGTATGGCAGCTGGTGGGTCACGGTGATAATAAAAAGGCAAAAAACAAGCATCATTCCCTGTGATTTAAGAAAAAAGGTTGTATTGCCCCCATGGCGGGAAAATGCCACACTCACCGAAGAGCTGTAAACAGCCAGGAGGGAATAGATCATAAATACAACTATTAATCCCCACACAACCCTGTCGCCTCTGAATAATCCACCAAAAACTGTTTTCATTCTCTTAGATATTACAGGTTCCTAACGGCTTCCTTGAACTGCCATCCCCTATCCTCATAGTTTTCAAAAAGATCAAAGCTTGCACAGGCGGGTGACAACAAAACAGTGTCGCCTGTGGAAGCAAGGTAATAGGCAGACTTCACTGCCTCAGGCATTGATTTTGTCTCTACAATAGTCGGTATAAGCTCCTTAAAACTTTCAATTATCTTACTGTTATCGCTGCCAAGGCATACAATTGCTTTCACCTTGTCCCTGGCCAGCTTATGCAACTCGGAATAATCATTGCCCTTATCTATTCCCCCGGCTATCCAGACAACCCTTGAGGTCATACATTCCAGTGCATACCATGTCGAATTCACATTGGTTGCCTTGGAATCGTTGATAAAATTTATACCGTGGACAGTTATAACTGTTTCGAGCCTGTGCTCAACACCCTGGAAGTCGCTCAGGCATTCCCTGATAATTTCCTTTCTTATGTTCAGTATCTTGCCCGCTATTGCTGCTGCCATAGAGTTAAAGGTGTTATGGCGGCCTTTAAGTGCCAGGTCATGAATTGTCATAATGGTATCGGTTTTTTCGTGAATGGAAAGGGTTAGATTGTTATTGGCTATGTATGCTGCCATTCCCTCCGACCTCTCGTCAGAGAAGGGGAGCAGCTGAGCCTTTGCAGAACGGGATAACAGTTCTTTGCTGATCACCTGGTCATCTGCCCAGTAAATGAAATAATCATCAGCTGATTGATTATTTATTATCCTGAATTTTGAGTCTGTATATTCACTGAAGCTATTTGAATACCTGTCGAGGTGATCAGGTGTTATATTTAAAAGAACAGCTATATCGGCTTTGAATTCATACATACCGTCAAGCTGAAAGCTGCTGAGCTCTAAAACAAAATATTCGTAATCTCCCTCTGCTACCTGGCGGGCAAATGAATGCCCCACATTACCCGACAATGCAACATTGAAACCTGCTCTTTTGAGTAAGTCATAAATAAGATTCGACGTGGTTGTTTTCCCGTTGCTTCCGCTAACACAAATTTTCTTTGCCCCTGTGAACCTGCCTGCAAATTCAATCTCTGAAATTACCGGGATGCCGGCATCAACAATCTTCCTTACAACTTCCTTATCGTCAGGTATTCCAGGACTCTTAACCACCAGGTCTGCTTCAAGGAGCCTTTCAGGACTGTGCCTGCCTTCCTCGAACTCAATATCATTAGCCAGCAGTTCATCCCTGTATTTATCCTTTATTTTTCCATTATCAGAAACAAACACATCATAGTCATTCCTGGCGGCCAGGATAGCTGATCCCGTACCACTTTCACCTGCTCCCAGTATGACTATTTTCTTTCCCATTATCTTATCTTCAATGTTACCACACTCAGCACTGCAAGCAGGATGGCCACTATCCAGAACCTAGTTACAATTTTTGGTTCAGGATATCCCTTCATCTGGTAATGATGATGCAGGGGTGCCATCAGGAAAATCCTCCTGCCCACACCGCTTCTTCTTCGTGTTCGCCTGAACCAGGCCACCTGTATCATTACCGAAAGGCTCTCTGCCAGGAATATTCCGCATAATATGGGTATGAGCAGTTCCTTCCTTATCACGATGGCAAAAACTGCTATTATCCCTCCAATGGCAAGGCTTCCTGTATCTCCCATAAACACCTGGGCAGGGTATGAATTATACCACAGGAAACCTATGGTAGCCCCGACAAAGGCACTGGCAAATATCACCAGCTCACCTGTATAGGGTATGTACATAATATTCAGGTAGTCGGCATAAATTATATTACCCGAGACATAGGCCAGCACACCGAGGGTTACCCCAATGATGGATGAAGTTCCTGTTGCCAGGCCGTCCAGGCCATCAGTCAGGTTAGCACCATTGGATACTGCTATAACTATAAGAATTGTAACGACGACAAAAACCACCCAGCCGGCTGTCTGCCTGTTATCCTTATTGACGAAAGGAACCAGCCAGGAGTAATCGAACTCATTATTCTTAATAAAGGGGATGGTAGTTTTTGTACTTTTGATGTCACTGGTCACATAATCACCGGTCTGGTCTACGTTTGCTGCCTGTAGATATTCCGAAGTCTGGCTGATAGGGATTTCTTCAACGGTCACTATCTCCCTTACTACGGCCTGCTCACTGAAGAGCAGTGTAATGCCTACAACCAGGCCAAGGACGGTTTGCCCGATTATCTTGAATTTTCCGGCCAGGCCTTTCTTATTCTTTTTGAAAATCTTAATGTAATCATCTACAAAGCCTATAAGTCCCAGCCAGACTGTGGTTACAAGCATGAGTATAACATAAATATTATCCAGCCTGGCAAACAGGAGGGTGGGTATGGTTATAGAGGCAAGAATTATCAGACCTCCCATTGACGGTGTTCCTTCTTTCCTGTACTGACCTTCCAGTCCCAGGTTGCGTACGACCTCACCCACCTGCTCTTTCTGCAGGCGCCTGATAACTGTTTTTCCCACCAGGAGTGAAAGCAGGAGTGAGGTTATCACTGCAGCCGCAGACCGGAAAGAGATATATTCAAAAACCCCTGCCCCGGGTATATCAAATGATTCAAGATATTTGAAAAGGTAGTATAGCATCCTTTATGTTTTATTTAGCCGACATAAATACTTTTCTTAACTCTTCCATGTCATCAAAATGATGACGCTTACCCATGATTTCCTGGTATGTTTCATGGCCTTTGCCCGCAACAAGCAGTATATCATCACTACCAGCCATCATTGCAGCAGCTTTTATTGCCTCCCTCCTGTCCTTTATTCTCAGGACCCTGTCCATCATAGCGGCCGGAACACCTCCTGTCATGTCATCAATAATCTTATCCTGGTCTTCGTTTCGTGGATTATCGGAGGTAAGTATCAGCCTGTCACTGTTTTCAGCACATATCCTTGCCATTATGGGGCGCTTGCTCCTGTCGCGGTCGCCCCCGGCACCCACAACGGTAATCAGCCTGTTGCCTGACTGCCGTATCTTATTTATTGCCGATAAGACATTGGCCAGGGCATCCGGGGTATGTGCATAATCAACAATTGCAGTTATGCCAGTGGCAGATCTGAGCACTTCGAACCTGCCACGCACAGGTCTGAGCCGGCTGACAGCAGTAAGCACTTCCATCCGGTCCTGACCAAGCAGGTCGGCAGCAGAAACAACTGCAAGGAGATTATAAGCATTAAATTCACCTATGAAGCCGGTCCATACATCATTGTTAGCAAAGCGAATATGCATACCATCAAAGCTGTGCTCGACTATCCTGCAACTATAGTCAGACACTGTTTTGAGTGAATATTCAAAAACTGTGGCCCTGGTGTTCTGTACCATCAGGCCGGCATTACGGTCATCTGCATTGACAAGTGCTTTTGAGCCCGGCGGCAGCAGGTCGAAAAATTTCTTTTTTGCCCTGAGATAATTATCGAAGGTGCCGTGATAGTCAAGATGATCGTGGGTAATATTGGTGAAAATGCCCATTGAAAAAACAAGCCCTGCTATCCTTTTCTGAACAAGCGCATGCGAACTCACTTCCATAAAGGCATATTCACAACCTTCATTGATCATTTCACTTAAAAGCCGGTTAATCCTGACAGGGTCAGGAGTGGTCAGGCTTGCCTCCTGCTCCCGGCCTGCAATAAAATTTTTTACTGTAGACAGTAAGCCGGCTTTATAGCCCATTGCGGTAAAAAGATCATATAAAAGGCTGGCCGTGGTTGTCTTTCCATTGGTGCCTGTTACTCCAACAAGCTTTATTTTTTCCGAGGGCCTGCCATAATAATTTGAAGCACACAGGGCAAGGGCATGGGCAGAGTCGTCGACCCTGATCCAGCATAGTCCGGGATCTGCATTTTCGGGCAGCTTCTCGCAGATTATAGCCCTTGCTCCGTTAGCGATTGCCTGGTCTATATACTTGTGGCCGTCAGTTATAGTACCCCTCACAGCAACGAAAAGATCATTCCCGGCAAGCATCCTTGAATCAAAGCATATCCCGGCCACGGATATATCATCCGGGGACGATGAGCACCTGTAATCAATGCCTTCTAATATTTCACCGAGTTTCTTCATCAGTTTCGTAATTCAATAACTATAGCCGACCCCGGAATGATCCTTGTTCCAGGGCGCAATGACTGGCTGACAACTTCTCCCCTTCCCATCACCTTTACCTTTAGCCCGCTGTTCTCGAGAAGGAAGAGGGCATCCCTTAATCCCATCCCGACAACATTTGGGACCAGGTTCTCAATAAGCTCCAGCTCCCGGAATTTTACCGTATCATTCTCATTAAAGGAATCTATCCATTTATCCTGCCCGCTGTAACGGTATTTTACACCCAGTTCAGCCAGCAGGTGGTCTGTCTCTCCCAGGTAACCTTTTTTCACGGCGGGAGGGTGGTAGCCGGCTGAGTCAGGCCCATTAAAAAAGTGAGTGGCATATACTTTATCGGCAATTTCCTTGAAAACCGGTCCGGCAACCAGGTTGCCATAATAAACTGAATTGGAAGGCGCATTCACCACTACGATACATGAATAAACAGGGTTTTCGGCAGGGAAATATCCCACAAATGATGCCTGGTAGGACACTTGACCGCCATGCTTGTATCCGTATTTTTCATTTGCTATCTGTGCCGTTCCTGTTTTGCCTGCTATGCTGTAATTATCATTATCAAGGTTCTTCGCTGTACCGTTAGCAACAACCCCTTCAAGTAAGAGCCTGGCCTTTTCGACTGTTGAGCGTGAGCATATGGCAGGGTTAAGTACTTCCGGACCTATCTTTTTTATTGTCTGTCCATGATACTGTATTTCCCTGACTATGCGGGGTTTCATCATACGACCGCCATTTGCCACGGCGTTGTAAAAGGTGAGTATCTGCAGGGGTGTCATCTGCACCTCGTAGCCATGCGACATCATTGGCAGCGAAATACCCGACCAGTACCTGTCGCCCGGATACCTTATCAGGGGCGCACCCTCTCCTTTAATATCAATACCAAGCTTTTCGTTGAGACCCATACGGTAAAGCCTGTCAACGTAATCACCCGGACGGTTTTTATAGTTTTCATAAATTATTTTCGCTGTACCCACATTGGACGATTTCTCGAACACTTCCTTTACACTCAGGGGGCCATAGCCTTCCCTCCTGGTATCCCTGATAGTTTTATCATAATACCTGACAGTGCCATCGCCGGTGTCTATTGTATCGTCCAGGTCAATAACCCCATCTTCAATGGCTGCAATGAATGAGGCCAGTTTGAATGTTGATCCTGGCTCTGTGCTTTCCCCGACAGCATAATTATATGACTCATAGTAATTACCATCGTCACCTAACTCGAGATTGACAATAGCCTTGATGTCACCGGTATTGACCTGCATCAAAACTGCGACACCATGGTGGGCATTATGCTTTGCCAGCTGCCTTTCCAGTGCAGTCTCAGCCACATCCTGCAGGTCTATGTTTATTGTTGTCAGTATGTCATTCCCATCCCTTGGTTCCAGTGAATTTTCACTGTTCACAGGCATCCATCCCCCGCCGGTGAGGCGCTGCTTAAGAACCGATCCGCTTATCCCTGTGAGCTGTCCATCATATGCTCCTTCAAGACCCACAACATTACCAGACGATCCCCTGGTCAGATATCCAATAGTACGGCTGGCCAGCCTCAGATGAGGGAGTCTGCGTATATTTTCCGGTTCAGCAATGAAGCCACCTTTATATCTTCCATTCTCGAAAATTGGTAGCTGCTTTAGCTCTTTCAGGGTATTATGGCTTACCCTTCGTTTGATAAGATAATATCTTTCACCCCTTCGCCTGGCGTTTTGAAGATCACTCTTCCAGGCAGCGGCTGATTTCAGACCAATGATTTTTGACAAACCATCACACAGGCCGTCCAGGCCATGATCCCAGGTTTTTTGTTCCATACCCGTGCTCCGGGTATCAATATATACTGAATAGTAAGGTACTGAACTTGCCAGCAGCCTGCCGTCGTCAGCCAGAATGTCACCCCTGTTGGCAGGAACAACATCTGTTTTGTAAACAAACTCCTCTCCCAGTTCAGCCCATTCATCGCCCTGCAGGAACTGGATAATTAAAATACGTGCAAGTATTGCTATACCTGTAATTGTAATAACCAGGTATACAACCCCACTGCGCCATATTATTTCATCCCTTAAGGCCATTATTTTTTCTTTATCACTATTTTATAGGGAGGTTCCTTTAATTCCTTCAGTTCCAATCCACGCTCATTTACCAGCCTTGTTACCTGCGACTGCTTGCTTATATACATAAGTTCGGAGCTTGTGGCTATGGCTTCAGCCCTGAGTTCCTTCACCTCTTCGTGCAATACATCAGTCTTTCTTATTATTTTCTCTGCATGAAACCTGTTGGCTATATACAGTGCCCCCAGGAAGGTCAGCATCAGTAATAAGGGCAGATTACCCAGTATTATCCTTTCACTGAACAGTGAACCACTGATCAGGCTCTTTACAAAACCCTCCCCCCGGGGATTAGGTCCCCTGCTGCTTGCTTTTTGTTTCATTACCATACTACTTCTTTTCTGCTATTCGTAAGCGTGCGCTTCTTGCCCTCCTGTTACGTAATATCTCGTCCTCAGAGGGACTTATTACTTTCCTGTTTACCAGGACAAAAGGACTTTCGGGATTGCCATAAAAATCTTTCTTTTCCAGACCTTCAAAATTTCCGGTCCTGAAAAAATTCTTGACCAGCCTGTCTTCTATGGAATGGTAAGCAACCACAGCTATCCTTCCTCCCCTTACCAGCATCTCCTGGGCCTGCAACAACATTTCCCCGAGGAATTCCATTTCCCTGTTCACTTCCATGCGCAAAGCCTGGAACAACCTTGACAGGTATTTATTTTCCGAGCGCACGGGTAAATAATCACTGACCGATTCAACCAGGTCAAGGGTGGTCCTGAGGGATTTGCTCTTCCTTTGTTCCACAATTGCCGAAGCAATGGCTCCGGCATTCCTGAATTCGCCGTATTCTTTCAATATCTTCCTCAACTGCTCCTGCGTGTAGCCATTCACAATATCTGCAGCTGTTTTGCCGGCTGACTGGCTCATTCTCATGTCAAGTTCAGAGTCAAACCTGTAGGAAAAGCCCCTTGCAGGATCATCAAATTGCCTGGATGAAACACCCAGGTCAGCCACCAGTCCGTTAATTGCTTCCACACCATGGTACAGCAGGTTGTTCCGCAGGAAGCGGAAATTCTGGTTAATAAACAGAAACCGGTCGTCAACCGGTTTATTCATTTCAGCATCTGCATCCTGGTCAAAAGCGATAAGCTTTCCCCTGTCCAGACGCTTCAGTATCTCACTTGAATGACCACCTCCCCCGAAAGTTACATCGACATAAATCCCGTCAGGCTGAATGTTCAGCCCGTCAATACATTCATTCAGCAATGCAGGGACATGGTATTGCATCATAATTCTCCTTCAGGTATATTACCTCCCATCAGTTTTTCTGCCAGTTCAGCAAAATCATCCACCGGCATGTCAATCTTATCATATCTCTCGCTGGCCCAGATCTCTATCCGTCCATCCTGTCCTGCCAGCACAACTTCTTTATTTATTCCCGCAATCTCAATCAGCCTGCGGGGTATAAGCAAGCGATTACTGCTGTCGAGAGTAAGCTCAGCCGTCCCCTTGAAGAAATTGCGCAGGAACATGTTGTGCTCCCGCTTATAAGGATTTATCCTGCTTCGTATACTGTTCATCTGATCTTCCCAGTCACCTGATGTGTATAAAACCAGGCACTGCTCGAAGATGTCCCTCCGAACCACAAAATGGTCATCATCAGTAGATTGCATCTGCTTCTTGAAAGCAGAGGGGAAAATCAGCCTGCCCTTGGCATCAATCTTGCAACTATAATCACCTATGAATGTGGCCATATCCTTAAAAACAAGTTTGAATGTAAAAATAATAAAAATTCCCCACTTTACTCCACTTTACCCCATTTTTTTACACTTTGTTGAAAACTTTTAATAATATCTCTTCGAGATATTGCCGGGACGCGCATAAACATGTGAAGTACAATCCATTGTTTTTAATGAGCTTGATTTATGTTTTTTGACTAAATTTGCATCAGTAACAAATAGCGGGGAGACAGGCAATGGATGAAAGCAAGGTATCGGCTGATACGAGGATAGATATAAAAAAGATATTCCGGGACAAGAATCCAGGACTTGCCAGGCTAATACCTGGTTTCATTATCAACTATCTTAAGAGGGTAATTCACCAGGAAGAGCTTAACGATTTTCTTTCAAAGTATGGTGATTTAAAAAATATTGACCTTGTAAAGGCAGGGCTTCAATACCTTGGGATAAGTTACAAGGTTCACAACAGACACAACATACCCGGACCGGGCCGTTATGTTTTTGTTTCCAATCATCCTCTTGGAGGTCTGGACGGAAATGTTTTCATGACAGAGGTATCAAGGCACTTTGATGATATCAAATTTCCCGTCAATGACATACTGATGAATATCAGCAACATGTCGGGTGTGTTTTTGCCCGTTAACAAGCATGGAAGCCAGGCCCGGGAATCGGCTATAAAGATTGAGGAAGCCTATGCCTCAGATGCCCAGATTTTATATTTTCCTGCCGGCTTATGTTCAAGGAAGAAGCATGGAAAGATTGAGGATCTTGACTGGCAGAAAAATTTCCTGGTAAAGGCCGTCAGGCACAGGAGAGATATTGTTCCGGTTTATTTTTCCGGGAGGAATTCCAGCTGGTTCTATAACCTGTCCAATTTCAGAAAAGCACTGGGTATAAATGCCAACATAGAAATGCTCTACTTACCCGATGAAATGTTTAAACAGAAAGACAGGGACCTCCACATTGTATTCGGAGAAAGTATTCCATGGCAAAAATTTGACAGGAGCAGAACCATGGTTGAATGGACACAGTGGCTGAAAGAAAGGACATATGAACTTGCTGAAGCAATTGAATCTGCACCTGGTGAGGCGGTTAACTTTAGCCCGGCTGAACAGAAAGTGGATTAATTGTTTATTTTATTATTTTTGAAATAACACTTTCGTCCGTTTTATTTAAATGGTCCAAATATTTTTAAAGGTCAAATAAGATGATAATGAAAAAGATCGTAGACCCGGTATCGCTTCAGGAGATTGAAAAGGAGCTGACCGAAAACAAGCTGTTGCGGAAGACAAATAATGCAAACAACGAGGTATACGTTTTTACCAGTCATGATTCGCCGAAGCTAATGCATGAAGTGGGCCGGCTGAGGGAAATAACATTCAGGAGTGCCGGGGGAGGAACGGGTAAAGCCATTGACCTGGATGAATACGATTTTTCCGCTGAATCTCCGCATCAGCAGTTGATAGTATGGGATCCTGAAAACAGGGATATTATCGGGGGCTACAGGTTCTTCATTCATGACAACACGAAGAAGAAAGCTGACCCTTCTGATATGGCATCTTACGATTACTTTAATTTTTCGGATACCTTCACAAAAAAATACCTGCCTCACCTTATGGAACTGGGAAGGTCGTTCGTGCAACCTGATTACCAGTCAAGGGCAAAGGGAAGGAAAAGTCTTTTTGCACTGGACAACCTGTGGGATGGACTGGGGGCAATAGTTATTGAGAATCCTTCGGTGAAGTACCTCTTCGGGAAGGTTACCATGTACCCTCAATTTCATAAGCATGCCAGGAGCATGATTATATATTTTATGAAGAAGCACTTTACTGACCCTGACGGACTGGTGGTTCCAAAGAAAGATATTTCCCTCGACATTGATGAGGGCCTGATGAAAAGAATTTTTACCGCTGACAATTATAAGGATGACTACAAAATACTGTCACAGGAGGTAAGAAAAATAGGAGAAACCATTCCTCCCCTCATCAATGCCTACATGAATCTGTCGCCCACCATGCGTACATTTGGTACTATTCATAATGAGAGTTTCGGCAATGTAAATGAAACCGGTATTATGATTACCATACGGGACATGTATATTGAAAAGATAAACAGGCATCTTGCCTCTTACAGGGAAGATTACGAACTGGGTGATTAATACGCTCTTGAACTCTTCTTTTCGATATAATTAATATAGGACTGATTTACCACCCTGTTACCACCGGGAGTGGGATAGTCCCCCGTAAAATACCAGTCACCCAGATGACCGGGACATGCTTCATGAAGCCCTTCAATAGACTGGTATATTATGACAAGATCGGCCTTAATGACAGGAAGCTTCAGCATCTTTGCTATCTGAGATGATATTTCATCAGCTGAGAAAGGCTTATAAATTTCCTTGACCACATTTCTTATTTCATCAAGTTCCTTCCTGTTTTCACTTATCGCCTCCTGGTATGTCTTCTCAATCTTATCTTCCATGCCCCTGTCTTTCAACAGTTCAACTGCAGCCCTGAAAGCGATAAAGTCGCCCAGCCTGGCCATATCGATGCCGTAGCAGTCGGGGTAACGTATCTGAGGGGATGAAGATACTATGACTATCTTTTTAGGATCAAGCCTGTCAAGTATCTGTACAATGCTTTTTTTCAATGTGGTACCCCTGACGATAGAATCGTCTATAACCACCATGCTGTCTATTCCCCTTCGTACAACCCCGTACGTAACATCATACACATGCCCAACAAGGTCGTCGCGTGACTTGTCTTCTGTAATAAAAGTCCTGAGTTTTGCATCTTTCACAGCCAGTTTTTCAACCCTTGGCCTTGAAGAAAGGACCTTCCCCAGTTGTTCATCCGAGAGTTTATTTCCTTTTTCCCTTATTAGTTTAATCTTGTGTTTGCTGAGGTAATCCTCCAGTCCTTTTATTAATCCATAGAAAGCGCTTTCCGCAGTGTTGGGTATATAAGAGAATACTGTATTTTCAAGATCATGATCAATAGCATCAAGGACCCTGTCGGTAAGCTGTTCACCCAGTTTTTTTCTTTCCCTGTATATTGATTTATCTGTTCCCCTGGAAAAATATATCCTCTCGAAGGAACATTTCTTTTCTGCACCCGGTTCACGTATCATTTCCACCGCGGTCAGGCCTTCTGCTTTTGAGATAATTGCATATCCCGGATCCAGTTCCTTCACCTGCTCAGTTCTAAGGTTAAAAACTGTCTGTATGACCGGTCGCTCGGAAGCCACCACCACGAGTTCATCATCGGTATAATAGAAAACAGGTCTGATACCCCAGGGATCTCTCACCACAAAGGCATCTCCGTGTCCCAGCATTCCCGCCATTGCATAACCACCGTCCCATTTCTTGCTTGCACTACGCAGTACACCGGCCACATCCAGGTTACTCTCTATCAGGGGTGATATTTCCCTTTTAGCAAGGCCTTCTTTCCTGTATTTCCTGAACAGTCTCTCCACTTCATCATCCAGGAAATGCCCCACGTTTTCAAGTATGGTTACAGTATCCGAAAAATCTGTTGGATGCTGGCCGATATCAACCAGAGAGCCGAATATTTCATTGACATTGGTAAGGTTAAAATTCCCGGCCAGCAGGAGGTTCCTTGAACGCCAGTTATTTGATCTTATTACAGGATGAACGTTCTCAATACTGTTCAGCCCGTATGTTCCGTAACGCACATGACCTATATATATATCCGATGCATAGGGAAGATTTTTCCTTAGAAGACTATAATCAAGCTCATCAGGATATTCAAATCCAAGTTTCTTTACATCATCGTAGATCGCATCAAATATTTCTATTATTGGGTTTACCCCGTTGGATCTGTGCCTGAAAAAATATTTTTCGCCCGGCTTAACCCCCTTTTTCTGTCCGGCTATGCCTGCACCGTCCTGTCCCCTGTTGTGCTGCTTCTCCAGGAGAAGGTACATTTTTTGAAGCCCGTAATCCCACCTCCCGTATTTATCAATATAGTATTCAAGTGGCTTTAGCAATTTCACCATTGCTATCCCACATTCATGTTTGATATCGTCACTCATAAGCTACCTTTCAGGATCGGGATAAGAAATTATCTCATTAACTATATAGGCATTTGGAAATTCCTGCTTTACTCTTTGGAAATCAGGATAGGCATCATGCCTTGAACGATAGTCACCTACCCTCACCTTGAAATAATTGGGTGGATCAAATATGAGGTAGGAATCAATGTCAGGAAATTCAGAAATGAAGCTTGCCTTTGCTTCATTAGCCTGCTCCCTGGCATTACGTCCTGATCCCCTGAATATCTGTATACGGTAGCCGTTTATACCATCGATCTTCTCATTTGCCATTATGTGGCGGCTTAGCAGTGAATCAACACGTATATCCTGCTTTATTTCCACCCGCCCGGCACCATAGTTGCTGTTAGCATTAACAAGCTCTTCAGCTTTCACAAGTGTCTGGGCGTCTATAGTGCCACAGAAGGTAAATAGTGCTATAAGCAGGATATAGTTTTTCATCTTTTTAAAATTTTTAGTCTGCTGAAAATGAAGAAACTAATCTTTCTTCACAATAACAGTTCTTATTGCTTTTGAAGTTCTGCTTCCAGTTCTTCGGTCATTTCGAGATTGTGAAATACATTCTGCACATCATCATTCTCCTCAAGGGCATCCACCAGCCTCAGTACTTTACCGGCACTGTCAATATCAAGTACCTTTGTATCGTTGGGGATTCTCTGCAAATCGGCACTTACCGGCTCCACTCCTATCTCCTCAAGCTTTTTATTCAGGTTCCCAAAATCTTCCATGGCGCAGGTTACGCTTATCATGTCATCTTCTGTTTCTATCTCTTCGGCACCGGCATCAATTAGTTCCAGTTCGAACTCATCCATATCAATCTCATCATTCTTGCTTATTGTAAATATACCTTTCCTGTCGAACAAAAAACTGAGCGAACCGTTTGTTCCAAGATTGCCTCCGTATTTATTAAATATTGACCTTACGCTGGCCACGGTACGGTTATTATTATCTGAAAGGCACTCAACAAAAACCGCTATACCATTTGGGGCATATCCTTCAAAGCTTATTTCTTCATACCTGGTTGCGTCATCACCGGAAGCCTTCTTTATTGCCCTTTCAATATTATCCTTGGGCATATTCGCCCCTTTTGCATTCTGTACTGCCAGCCTGAGCCTGGGATTGGTTTCGGGGTCGGCTCCCCCTTCCCTAGCAGCAACAGTAATTTCTTTAATTAAACGGGTAAATATTTTGCCTCTCTTAGCATCGATGGCACCCTTCTTCCTCTTTATGGTCGACCATTTGCTATGTCCTGACATAATTTCTCTTTTATTATTTCAAGTGCAAAAATACGAAAAACACCGGTTTCTCAACCGGTGTTATGAAAACAAAAATAGCAGGTTGTAAAATTATATTTCAGATAAGGTCTTATTTTGTTAATAATAAAGCACGGTCCAGGGGCCCGCTCCTGCTGTCCTCTTTACTGCTTGCTGTCACCGTTTGGCACAACATATTCGCCCTTCTCCACAAGGACGGCATGGTACAGTGATGCAAAGGTGGCGCTGATCCAGATGCCCGAGATAAACACTCCGAACACAAGGGCTATAAGTCCTGCAATAATAATGAAGAAGGCCAGTATTCCCATCCAGAATATCCTCCATCCATGTCCTTTGGTAAGCCTCCAGCTTTCCTCAACAGCCTTTACGGGGTCAAGCTTCTTGTCCATTACAAGGAAAGGAACAAAGACAAGCCTGCAGGCAAAGACAATGCCCGGGATGATAAGGAAGAAAAAACCAAATGCAATTATCGCCCCGCTAAGCAGGGACGCCAGTACTACATTAAGGTAATTTTTAAACGAGTCAAACATATTTACTACTTCGAACTCATCATTCCGGGCTGCTTTAAGGTAAACCAGTTTTGCACCATAATCCAGCGGTGATAGGATAAAAATTGAATATGCCAGTCCAAATACCTGGGCCATCATAACCGCCACGGCTACAAAACCCCAGTTGTCGGGATGGATGTCAGAAACATTAATAAATATTCCAAGTGGCACACTGGCCATAATTATTATTATGGTTACAAGGAACAGTGAGATAAAGTTTTTCGACATTACTCTCCAGCCGTATCTGTATGCTGATCCTGCCCTCGGTACTAATTCTGCAACTTTTTCCATGATTTAATATTTTTTGGTTACAGCATCAAATATATATTGTTAGTAAGGGCAGGTCAATCCGCCGAAAGTAGGATTTAACCTTTCCCAACTTTGGTATGGTAAGCTTTTACAAAATAGTTTTGCCCCGAAGGAAGTATTTTATTTCTTTTGTATTAAATATCATCAAATGGTCAGGTTACTAATTCTTGTTATCATAATTGTTTCTTTATCAGGCGGATTGTACAGCATTATACTCCTGTCACGCCTCAGGAAGATATACAGGCTGGATTACCTGAGCAGTTTTTTTTATTACAAAATTCTGCATTTTGCCTTTGGTGTTTACGGAATCCTTGGAGGACTGGCTATAAAAGAAATCCTACTTAAGTATGACTTCAGGATAGCAGAGGTAGAATCTATTGCGGCAGTTATTCCATTTTTCGGGGTACCTTTTATTATAGCCGCATGGTATATTCTGATTAAAACATCAAACGAGCTAATATCAAGAAAGGTCAACCAGCCGGTAGCAATTATTTATTTTACCCTTGCCACAGTATCCTTCCTGGTGTACGGACTTATCCTGAGGAAATTGCCGGAAAGACCGGATTTAAGCAGTACACAACTTGGGCAGTTGATAAGAATAATATTTTATTCCATTGATCTCCTGGTCAAGATATATGTTTTCTTTCTACTGCTGACATCAGCCTTACGTATGGGAAACAGGGAAAAAAGAATTATGCTGGTAAGGTTCGGTTCAATACTTGCCGGACTGGCCCTGCTTAATGCCATGGCGCTTCATTTCGCGTACTGGAGTATTTACATTGGCCTGTACTTCCTGCTCTTTTATTTCGGCTCAGACCTGGCACTGATTATTTTGCTGAAATCATACCTTAAAAAGAATGCCGGTGAATTCACAGAGCTCACCGACACACTCGAAAACCTTTACCAGAAATACGGCATATCAAAGAGGGAAAAGCAGATTATTAATGAAATTTGCCAGGGTAAAACAAACCAGGAAATAGCAGATGAACTCTATATATCATTGCAGACAGTCAAAGACCATACCTATAATATCTTCAGAAAGGTTAATGTCCGCAACAGGGTACAACTGACACAGGTTTTTTCCAGTCTGATTTTAAAATGAATGCCTGGCAGCCGCATCTGTGCCTTTCTGTCTGAAGGCAATACATACCGGTGAAGGTACTTCTGCAGTATCAACGGCTTCAAGAAACCCTGTTGATATATCCCTTTTAAATGATACGATATTATCCGAATGCTGGTTTGCCACCAGCAGGTAATCGCCACCGGGTGACAGGGTAAAATTCCTGGGCCATTCACCGCATGATGAGATGTGACCTGACAGTTCGAGGGCTCCTCTTACAGGCTCTACCCTGAAGATGGCAATACTGTTATGTCCCCTGTTTGAGGCATAAACAAATCTTCCATCTGGAGAGATGTGAATATCGGCGCAGTAATTTGGTCCCTCGTAGCCGGCCGGCAGTGTCGTGAAGGAAGGGCCCCTCACAAATTCCCCGCTCGCATTTTTTTCAAGCAGTGTTACGGTGCTGTTCAGTTCATTGATCACATAGATATTTTTACCATCCGGGTGGATAGCAATGTGACGGGGGCCTGCACCCCGTGCCATGCTGAGGTTTTCCTGCTTTGAAGGCAGCAACCTGGACTGCAGGGTGTCAAGAACCGAGAACCATATTTCGTTGGTACCCAGGTCTGCGGAAATAATCCTCGATGTTCCGGGTTCGAAATATACGGAATGGGCATGAGGACCTTTCTGCCTGTCGGTTGAGCCTTTGCCTTTGTGATGTTGAATATCGAGTATCTCACTCAATTCTCCCCTGCTGTCGATTTTCAATAAGCCTACACTACCACTCGAATAGTTGGCAGTTAAAACATACCCTGCTTCACTGATACTAACATAACAGGGGTGTTCTCCACCTGAAGGCTGCCGGCTTAATGGAACAAGGCTGTCATTCTCTATACGGAAAGATGTAACTGTTCCCGAGGGGCTGTTCTCATTCACTGCCAGCAGAAATTCACCTCCGGGGCTTAAGGCAAGATATGAAGGGTTTTCTGTTTCTGCTGCCAGGCCTGAAAACTCCAGGGTCCCGTCTTTGTGCATCAGGTATTTATATATTCCACGGCTCAGCTGGCCGGTATAGGTGCCTACATAAAAAGAAAACCCTGATGAACCAGGTCCGGCTGTGTATGTGTTCTCAGCTTTATCCCCCGTTCCTGTTCTACAGGAATGAAGGATGATAACAGTAAATACCACTAAGATCAAAGGGTTCATACGTTTAAGCATTATTTTCATATTCTTATTGTTTAACTCCATGCTGGATTTATTATCATCATCTTTTTAAGGGTACTGTTTAAAATAGTTATATTCGCTTAAAAGGATTTAAATGCTAAATTCGGTAAAAATTTCCGGAGAGAAAGATATTTACAATATAATAAGGGAATATGTCGGAAAATATCTTAATAAGTCTTGGTTTAATCGTATTACTTGGTTTCACCGCACAGTGGCTTTCCTGGAAGATTAAGATACCGTCAATCTTATTACTTCTTATTTTCGGGATTATAGCCGGTCCGGTACTTGGCTTTATCAATCCCGATGAAATGTTTGGAGAAGTACTCATTCCTTTTATTTCCTTTTCTGTAGCAATAATCCTGTTCCAGGGAGGCTTAACCCTGAAATTAAGTGAATTCAAAAAGATTGGAAGGGTAGTTACCTTATTAATATCGGTGGGCGTCATTGTTACCTGGCTCACTGCAACAATGGCTGCCCACTGGCTTTTTGGGCTGAACATTGAGATAGCAATATTGCTTGGTGCTGTTCTTACAGTTACCGGACCAACGGTCATTGGTCCATTGCTGCGAAATATCAGGCCCCGGCATAATGTTGGCAACATTTTGAAATGGGAAGGGATATTGATCGACCCCATTGGCGCTTTACTTGCAATCCTGGTATTTGAGGTTATACTTATAGGTAAGGTGGATAATGCAGCCCCCCTGATTTTGCTTAATATGCTTAAAACAATATTAATGACCACCCTTATAGGTGGCGGATTCGCATTGCTGCTGACATTGTTAATAAAAAAATACTGGATCCCTGATTATCTCCAGGAGGTTGCTGCCCTGGCCTTTGTGGTGGCAGCTTTTCTGATCTCAAATTATTTCCAGGAGGAGTCAGGCTTACTTGCTACAACAATAATGGGGATTGTACTGGCAAATCAAAAGTATGTAGCTATTAAAAACATAAAGGATTTTAAGGCAAACCTCACAATCTTAATGATTCCTGTATTATTCATACTACTCTCTGCCAGGCTTTCGGTGAGTGATATTCAGCTTATGAATTATAAGGGAGCGATCTTCCTTATTGTATTAATATTAATTGGGCGCCCGCTGTCTGTTTTTCTCTCAACCATTAAATCCGACCTGGGTCTCAAAGACAAATTGTTCATCTCGTGGATGGCGCCAAGGGGTATCGTAGCAGCAGCCGTATCCTCGGTTTTTGCCTTAAAGCTGGCTGAAATTGAGATTGCCCAGGTTGAGTACCTCGTACCCCTTACTTTTACAGTAATAATTGGAACTGTGCTTATATACGGGATTACATCCCCTATGGCGGCTAAATCGCTGAAGATATCACAATCAAACCCGCAGGGTGTTATAATAGCCGGGGCTCAGGAATGGGCTCTGCAGATTGCCACAATTCTCCAGGAAAATAATTTCAGCGTGCTTATCCTGGATACCAACAGGTTCAATACCAACAAAGCCAAGATGAAGGGTCTGAATGCTTACAACGAGAGTATAATTTCAGATAAGGTGATCGACAAAATTAACCTTGAGGGAGTGGGGAAACTGCTTGCTTTAACATCCAATGATGAAGTTAATTCAATGGGGGTACTTCATTTCTCGGAAATATTTGAAAAGGAAAATCTCTACCAGCTTTCGCCTGCCACTAAAGAAGATGAAAGAGAATTTTCGCCACAGCACTTAAGGGGCAGGTTCCTTTTCGGTAAAAATATTACTTACGAGCATATAACAAAAAGAACAAGGGAAGGAGCAGCCATAAAATCAACAAATATTACTGATAAATTCAGCTATGAGGATTTCAGGAAGAAACATGGAGAATCCACAATTCCGCTTTTTCTAATTACCGGTAACAGGAAATTGGTCCCTTTAACATCCGAAGATAAAATTATGCCTGAAAAAGGAAGTATATTGATTGCCCTGATCAGTGCCAGGGAAGAAACATCTGCAAGCTCTTAAGATCTGGTTTCAGTTAAACACTAGCCCGGGCAATATTGACTCTCGCCGTAGCACATCTGTGGGGAGCCTGCAAGCCCGGTGAAGGCAATCTAACCTGCAGACCCGGCGAAGGCAATCGAACCTGCAAGCCCGGGAGTTAAACCTCGGGAACCGGGTTTGCGAATTCACTCCTGCTGACGCGATCGCCATAGTCAAATATTTTTTTGCATCTTTACACTCCTAAAAAATAATTCATTTATGAAGGGTAAATATAACAGGATAGCATTGCTGGTACTGTTATTAAGTATGATGCTGGCCTCGTGTCAAAAACCACCGTCTTCCAATAATGAAGGTGTGGATTTTTCAGACTGTGTCATAAGCGGTACAAACAGCACTTTTGATATTGTCACTTTCAACATAAAGGAATATCCGAA